>NZ_LXWA01000086.1:0-87723 GCF_001652315.1 Psychrobacter sp. SHUES1
GAGCAGCGTAAGTTGCGGTTTATTAAAGACTTTTTAGGGTCAAAGTCACTCAAATAGCATGAATTATGTCCATTAGCGACTACCTTCTACTTTTTAGCATGAATTTTGTCCATTACACCTATAAATACTTTATGTGGCTACTGTTATGTAGCAGCTAACTATTATATAGGACAGCGGACGCATTAATTCATTGATATGAGGCAAGCTTTGATAAATTCAACCTTCACTATGCCGCGCTATTTTTAGACGCTGAACTTAAAGGCGAAATTAAATGGATGATATAGTTATTGAAATGACTATATAGAAAGAAGCATAGCGAAATACAGGAAAAAAAAGATATCGGCTAAAATATATTTAAGCACTGCTATCCGTTGATCTCCATCTGCTTATTCCATATATGAATATAATTATTCCCGCTCTTCTTGTAGTGATTCTTTAAAACGGGTCTATCATATAGCCCTTATTCAATCATACCTAGAAAAATCTGTTGGATATTCCAAATACCTTATCATAATCAATGATACAAACAATGAACAATGAACTCTGAAATATTATATCAGAGAAGGATGTGATTCCCTTGACGACTATAACGACGAGCGTTCAGCCCGTGAACGATACACGAGAGCCTATTGCTAAAGAGACGCTGGCTTTAAATAAGCCACAAAAACCATTGATAATAGCTGGTGTTATTGTTGGTTTTATCCTGTTGGTCTATCTGTCTATTACCCAGACTACCGCCCAGCCGCTGCTTTTTGCTATCGGCTTATTGCTCGGCTATACCCTATTTCATGCCCGCTTTGGTTTTACTTCTGCCTTTAGACGCCTGATGTCGGTTGGTAATGGGCAAGCCATGCGCTCTCATATGCTGATGTTGGCCGTTGCAGTTACGTTGTTTGCGCCCATTCTTGCTTATGGTACGACGATTTTTGGCGGCTCAGTCGCAGGTTATGTATCGCCAGTTGGTGTCAGTTTACTGGTCGGCGCTTTTGTATTCGGTATTGGCATGCAGCTTGGCGGCGGCTGTGCTTCTGGTACGCTTTACGCAGTAGGCGGCGGACGTTCGGTGATGTTTATCACCTTTATTTTCTTCGTCATTGGCGCGACCATTGGTGCTTATCATCTGCCGTTTTGGACAGAAGAGATGCCGTCTTTTGCGCCTTTTTCGTTAGCCACCTCTACTGGTCTTGGTTATAGCGGTGCTTGGGTATTGTCTTTGGTCCTGTTTGCTTTGATTGCGTGGGTTACGCTCGTTGTTGAGAAAAAAACCAAGGCTCCAAAGATGGCTCCCGTTCCAACTGAGTCAGGTTGGAGACGTATTTTTCGAGGTTCTTGGCCGTTATTCGCAGCCGCCATTGTCTTAGCCATATTAAATGCTTTAACCTTGCTCACGCGTGGTCAACCATGGGGCATTACTTCTGCATTTTCATTGTGGGGCTCGAAAATCGCCAGCAATTTTGGTGTTGATGTTGCCAACTGGGGCTATTGGCAAGGGGCGAATGCCGCTGCATTAAATGCGTCTATTTTCGCTGACTCAACCACAGTCATGAATATCGGCATTATCATTGGCGCTTTTATTGCCTCAGCAGCGGGTGGTTTATTCAAATTCACTCAGATTACTTTGGGGAATTTCGCCGCTTCGGTGATTGGCGGATTAATGATGGGTTATGGCGCACGTTTGGCATTCGGCTGTAACATCGGTGCTTACTTCGGCGGTATCGCCTCTTTTAGTGCTCATGGTTATATATGGGGCATCATGGCGATGGCAGGGACTTTTTTAGCCTTATATCTGCGTCCTTTATTCGGGCTGTCTGTGCCAAAATCGAATGATTCTGTATGCTAATTCATCAAATGTCGTCTTAATAAAACAAAAAAATAGCAGGCTAATGATAAGCCTGCTATTTTTTATTGCATTATCAATATAATGCGCTTCATTACTTAAAAACTATTGCCAATTGTTTGCATCAAGAAACAGCAAGGCTGCGAACAATGACCAATGCCATACGTCCTGTCGCAGGCTGCTGAAGATGCGTTTGACGCCGATAAGAATAATAATGCGGGTCAGCATAACTACAAGGTATAGCGGACTCATTGCTGACTATAATACCTGCTGCACTTAATTGGTCAGCGGCAAGCTTTGGCAGGTTCAGTTTAATCTTGTCCGCTACAGATGCTAAGACATAACGTTGTTCAAAACTCTCAAGATGCTGTGATGACAAGACTTGATTATCTATACAGCCTGCCAGCAGCTTATCTCGTACTTGGCTGCCGACTTCATAATTTTCTTGACTGATACAGACGCCAATCCATGCCGTGATTGGTTTATCAGTATCAAAGCGCTCGGCGGTTGCCTTTATGACGCCGCACGCCAGCCCTTGCCAGCCTGCATGGATAGCAGCTATCTGTCCCGTTGCTGGCTGGTATAAAACTATCGGTACGCAATCGGCGGTCATAATCGCAAGACCTAAGCCCACTTGTTGACTGACCATGGCATCGGCGTCTAGCGGTCGCATAAGGAGCGCCGTCGCATCGACATCATAAATCTGCTGCCCATGAACTTGATTAAGCCAGTGCAAGCTATTGATTGCCGCACGCTGCCCCGCCGCTAATTGCTCATTAATCGCCGTTAATAGACGCATACGATTGTTTAAGACTTTTTTGGCGTTATCATTGACATGCAAGCCTAAATTTAGCGCACCATAATTTGCCTGATTATCTACCTCATTAGCCGCTTCACTATCATCGCTGCTAAAAGCTGCCGTTTGAAAAACCGTCACGTCATCAAGCTGAGCAACTAAGGTGACAGGCAGATTGTTTGTTATGTTAGGCATGGTCAGTGCACCAGTCTTATCGTTATTATTAGAGCATTACAGCCAGATTGTTACCAGACGAATGTCATTATTTAATAGAGCTCATCAGATTTTATTCTTCGTCATAACCTTCGCTTAACACCGCCATCAATTGCTGCATGTCTTCAGGGATTGGCGTGGTAACTTCGATATCTTCACCAGTCGTTGGATGCACGAAACCTAAAGTATAAGCATGCAATGCTTGACGCGGGAAATTATTGATTGCCTGACGCTGCGCTTCTGTTAAGCCTGCTCGCAATTGACGACGCCCACCGTAGACACGGTCACCGACTATCGGATAGGTAATGTGGCTTAGATGCACACGAATCTGATGGGTACGCCCCGTTTCAAGACCGACGTCTAATAGGCAATAGTTATCGTTCAGCGGTGTGACATTCAATAAATGCGTCACCGCTTCACGCCCTGCCGTCATCACCGTCATTTTGGTACGTTGATTGCGATGGCGACCAATCGGCGCATCGATACGGCGATGACGCAGTAAACTTGCCGCATCCCCTGCAACCACACATTGGTAATGACGATAGACAGATTTGTCCTTTAACTGCTCCATTAAAGCCATTTGCGCAGGCTTGGTTTTACCAATTAACAGCAGTCCCGAGGTGTCTTTGTCAATGCGGTGTACCAATCCAGCCCGCGGCAAGTGGTGCTGCTGCGGATAATGATAGAGAAGCGCATTGACCAAGGTGCCCGTCTGATTGCCAGCGCCCGGATGGACAACCATACCGACAGGTTTGTTAATCACTAGGACATCATTATCTTCATAGACAACTTCGATATCGATATTTTCTGGCTGATCTTCGCTATGCTGCTGCAGTGTCGTCGATAGATGCAAGACATCACCTGCTTTGACACGGATTTTCGGTTTTTGTACCGTCCCGTTATAAAGTAAGCTGCCATCAGCAATCCAGCCTTGCAGCTGGGCACGCGAGAAATCGGCAAATACTTTTGATGCCAGTTTATCAATACGTAAGCCCGCTTCGTCTTCTATGACGGTATGCGTGACATCAATAACGACCGGAACCGCTTGCCCAGCAACTACGACTGAACCCTCACTGTCTTCGTATTCATCTTCATCTTCATCGTCGACAATATCGTCATCGACCAATTCATCAAACTCATCATTGGATATGTCCGGCGTTTGCTCATCAAGCGCACGCTGATGGTCATTTAATAATTCATTTGGCATTGGTAACTCTTGTGCTGACATATCGGTATCTAACGGTTGTTTCTTAGGGAAATTGGTCGTCATAGCATCATTATTCATAGCGGATTGATATAGGACAAAGTCGCTTAGCGCTTTATAAGCTGACTTCATAAGAAAACGAGATAAGAAAGTGGACTGGCGCTCACAGACCGGCAAAAATAAGGACGGTCGAAAAAAGCAGCAGTTATATCGTCATAGTGTAACATGCCAAGCGCCTAAGCCCTACAGAAGCTGCGTGTTATCTGCGATTTTATCGTTACCTTCTTTTCAAAGGTGGTGAGCCGTGTTAAAAATTTATGACAAGTGATAAAAATTAAGTCGCTAGCCGATGGCATTGTTTGGTAGATTAGCTCTCTAAAATATGACATGGCTGTAATTTACTGTATATTTGTCCTTGTCAGCCATATTCAATATCGCTCGTGACGACGGCTCATGCTAAACTACAGACCGAAGCCAACACAGATAAAGCATTAGCCCTTTAACTACAAAATAGATAACGAAAAAATAGACGAAGCAGGCGTTATTCTATAAAGTAAGCGTTGTTTTGCTGTATGCTATGGCACTGATTTTTAAAATAAGAACTTTTAAAATAATTTATTTTATTAATATTGGCAAAACTGCATTTGATAAAACGATGTGGATAATAAGTGCGCTAATTGCTAGCGCTTACTTAGTAGCAGACCCTTAATGGATGCCGCCAGCATCGTTTTTTATTATTACCCTTTTATAATTTAGCCTAATAGCGTCGCTGCTATTACGCGTCTTGTGTCGGAGAAGAAGTATGCAAGCTGTTGGCAATACGTTTATCAAACTGTCCTCAATCACCTTACTGGCGTTAAGCGTCAACTTGGTGGGTTGTCAAACGTTTAAAAACCTAACTGGCGGTAAAGACGTGGATGCGGTTGCCACTGCTGAGAAGTCTGAGCAAGGTTATTATAACGACGCCATCGCTCAGATTGATAAGGGTCGCTATACGCAAGCTATCGAAGATTTGAACAATCTGCGCACTTTTTATCCAACGGGACAATATGCCGAACACGCCTTGCTTGATGTGATGTACGCCCAATACGAAAGTGGAAAGTTCGAGGCGGCGGCTGCCAGTGCTGAGCAATTTATTAGCCTATATCCTTCTAATCCGCAAGTCAGCTATGCTTACTACGTGCGCGGCGTGGCCAATATGCAAGGCTCGTCTGAAGGTCTAAAATTGTTTAAGCTCAATCAAGCTGAGCGTGATACCGCCTATTTGCGTATTGCCTTTGCCAACTTCCAAGAGCTTATCAATAAATACCCAAACAGTCCTTACGCGCCCGATGCTGCTCAGCGTATGACCTTTATCTATAATCAGTTTGCCGAAAGTGAGATGAGTGCAGCCAACTGGTATGTCGAGCGCGAAGCCTATGTCGCTGCGGTCAACCGTGCTAAATGGGTATTCCAATATTATCCATTAAGTGAATCTGTGCCTAATGCCCTCGCCGTATTGGCTTATAGCCATGAAAAACTCGGTCTTAATGACTTAGCAAATGAGTATAAGACGCTATTGCAAATCAACTATCCAAATATGCTTAGCGCTGATGGACGCGTCAAGCTCAATACCAAACGTGAGCGTACTTTATTTAATAAACTCACCTTTGGACAATTAAACCGCTTTAATAAAGATACCTCTGTTGCGTCAGGTAACTACAATGGCGCCACCAAAACCCAAGTGATTCGCAATGCCAATCAATTAAGATTGCCGAGTGATAATGCGGCAGCAGCGAATGCTAACGCACCGCTAAATATGTCTCCTAAGCGTGCCAATAGCGGTATCAATGTAGGTTTAGGTTTGCCTGAAGCATCGACTGAGCGCGTGACGAGCCAATCGAGCACTGGTGATACTGCTAGAGAAGCCGATGTCGATCCACAAAACATGAACCCTGTACGCCGTACCACATTACCTGCTGAATAAGTTGATACTACTCGCGTCTATTTTAGACGCTTAGTACCTATCATCAAAAATAAGGTCAACGTTCTGTTGGCCTTATTTTTCTGTTTTTACTTCTTATAATTTTTATCTACTGTCAGTTTTTTCCTAGCTGATTGTCGATGCTTAATATAATTGACCTATGGTAAACTGTTTTTTGTATGAGCATTCCTAACCATATTCTCGAACAATTAAATAGCCAAGCTGACTTAATCAGTATCATTGGGCGTCATACCACGCTCAAACGTGCGGGTAGTGAGTACAAAGGCTGCTGCCCGTTTCATGGCGAAAAATCGCCGTCTTTTTATGTCAATCCACAAAAAAACATCTATCACTGCTTTGGCTGCAGCGTTGGTGGTAATGCCATCAGTTTTTTACGTGATTATGAAAACTTAACCTTTATCGAAGCGGTTAATGAGCTGTCCAAACAAACGGGCATTGAAGTCCCAAAAGACGAGCAGCAAAACGTCAGCTATCAGCGCGCGCCCGTTAAACCAAAAGTTAATCCGCAAACCAAGCCAAAACCCGCTAGTCAGCCAGCAATATCGGCAGCAGAAACGCAGCAGCAAACGCCTAATAACCAGACAGCAGATGATAATAAGTCATCCATAAACATGCTAGCTGCTGACATGCAGCCGCCAACTTATAACGATAATTATGAAAGTTATCCGCCATCAGAGGCGTATGATTCGATTCCTTATACAGACGATGATTACGAAGTTCATTATCAAGGTGCTCACGATCAAGACGATAATAGTTATCCGCCTGCATGGTTGACCAGTGATGGTGCTACTGCTGATACTACTGCTCTTTATGATGAAACTAGCGTCTCTGATAAAGACGGCAATCTGTACGAGCTATTAGAGCAAATCCAGCAGTTTTATCAGCATAATCTCACCACTCATCCGCATGCCAAGCATTACTTTTTATCGCGTGGTATTACTGAAGATATTTTTGAAACATTTGGTCTCGGCTATGCGCCCTTTGGTTGGCAGCATCTTGAGCATCAATTCCCGCAAGATATCGAGGGACTTAAAGCGCTAGGTTTAGTGCGCCAATCAGAATCTGGGCGCGATTACGACCTACTGCGTGACAGAGTAATTTTCCCAATTCGCGATAACCAAGGTCGCACCATTGGTTTTGGTGGTCGCGCGCTCGATGACGAGGTAAAACCCAAATATATTAACTCCTCTGACTCGCCCGTTTTCCATAAGCAGCATGTCCTATACGGCTACTATGAGTCTCGCCAGCAGCGCGCCGATAAATGGTTAGTAGTCGAAGGCTATATGGATGTCATTGCCCTGTATCAAGCCGGTATTTATGGTGCGGTGGCGTCGATGGGTACGGCAATTAATGAGAGCCAAATATCACGGTTATTGACATTAAACCCTACCCTGACATTGAGTTTCGATGGTGATAGCGCGGGACAAAAAGCCGCTTGGCGCACGCTTGAAGTGGCGCTGCCTGTGCTTGGTGATGATAAAGAGCTGCGGTTTTTAACCTTACCAAATAATCATGACCCTGATACCTTTATCAAAAGTCAGGGCGCGGATGCCATGCGGGAGCAAATCGCCAATGCCATGCCGCTATCGCAATATATCTTTGCTTATTTGAGTGAGCGTTATGACTTAAGTCTGGTCGAAGGCAAAGCCAAGCTGATGTCACAAGTGCGTGCCTTGACCACTGCCCTGCCGAAAGGTAGCAGTTTTCGCTATCTGTTGAACAATGACATTTATCAAAAGCTTGGCGGCAGGCGCAATCAAAACAAAGACGCAAGGGATGCGCTGCTAGATTTCGATGGTGAGATGACCATCAGTCAGCAGCTGCAGCTGTGTTTTTTATTCCAGCCGCGTACCTTAATCGATGACCCTATAGAAGCCATTTGGCAGCAGGCAGGTATTCATGAGCTGCAGCTACCAGCGCATATTAAACAAAAAGCCTCGGCCGATATTCTGCGCCCGCTAGCCTGGGAAGATTTGCAAGATAATGCCTTGCTCGATATCGTCAGTACCATTAAGCGCTGTCTTAATTATCTGCCAAAAGACGCCAATGCAGCGGCGCACTTTATTTTATCGAATGTCAAACCGAGCACCCAAGAAACGCTTAGCGGTGATTGGGGCGCCTTTTATAAAGCCCTTACTGCTCGTAATATTTTAAGTTTAGATGGCTTGGTCGAAGAGCTGGTCAGTCAACTTCTTGAGCGTCATATGAAGAAAAAAATTCAAGACTTAGTAAAAAACCCAGACAACATAAAACTGGCAATTGTCCGTAAGCAATCACAGTTATTAAACGACTGGCTACGCGAACAGCACGCGGAACGCTCAGCACAAATGGCCACGGTGAAATCTTAACAGCTAGGCGAAATTTTATTTATCATCGGTAGCCCTTTAAAAGCACAGCCATTGCCCCCACTATTAATGATTATGCCCAGTTGCATATTGAGCGCCAAAGCAAGCGCTGGTTAAAAAATGATAAAAACGTCATGGCTAAGAAATAATCATCCATACAGATAATAAATGCCTGCGAGATTCACTAGCTTGTGCTTGATGAGGCTGGTCTGTGTTAAACTGTGTCGCTGTATATTACTAGCCCGATTTAATAGATGACAATACGCCCATATTATTGAGTAGCATTTTTGGTGCAAGCGCAATTTTAGCGAACAACTTTTAAAGCGTTTTTTAGACTATTCACTTTAAATGCTTTTAGATTTTAAACCGCCATTTTAAGCAAGTTTAAGTAACGGTATTTTTTAGGTAAGCGTGTTTTGACGTATTTATGCAGGAACCATTTTTAGCGGTTTTTTAGTATTGTAATTGTCGTATTTTGAGCCTTTATTCATATCCACTCATTTTTGTTATTATTGACAACCTTTACGCCATATTTTGATGAATCGATTGATTATATCAACGCACCCGTAAGCGTTAGCGAGTCACAATATAAAAATGTCCGATACAAGCAAGCGAGTATTTATGAACGATAAGTCAGTTTCTAAGTCCACATCTCAACTGGCCACCTTAATCCAAATGGGTAAAGAGCAAGGGTATTTGACCTATGCTGAGGTGAATGACCAACTGCCCGACTCTATTACTGAAAGTGATCAGATTGAAGATATCGTGCAAATGCTAACGGACGTTGGCATTAAAATTTTTGAATCTGCGCCCGATGCCGATGACATCTTGATGAACGATGATTCAAGCGATGATGATATGGCAGCCGATGAGGCCGCAGCAGTATTGGCCTCGGTTGAGACCGAGCCGGGTCGCACCACTGACCCTGTGCGTATGTATATGCGTGAGATGGGTACGGTTGATCTTTTGACTCGCGAAGGCGAGATTGCCATTGCCAAGCGTATCGAAGAAGGTATTCGTGATGTACAACATGCCATGGCCTACTGGCCGGGTACGGTACAGTTTGTCCTTGATGAGTACGAAAAAGTACAAGACGGCGAGAAAAAACTGTCCGACGTTATCACAGGCTTTTTAGACCCTGAAACCGAAGAAGATAAAATCGCCGCACAAGAAGCCAAAGACGCAGCTAAAGAAGAGCGCGAGCGTATTAAAGAAGAAAAAGAAAATCCGCCTGTCATCAAAGCAAAAGCCAATGCCAAATTGGCGCTTGACGATGATGATGAAGACGAAGAAGAGGTTGAAGAAGAAGCCGAAGAAGAAACCGGCGGTATCGACCCAGAACAAGTTCGTCTGCGTTTAGAAGAAATTGAGAACCTGTTTATCAAAGCCAAGCAAGCCTTGCTTGATTATGGCCGTGGTAGCGTAGAAGCTGAAGCAGCTTATGCCCTGCTTGCTGAGCGCTTTATGATGCTTAAGCTCAATAATCGCTTGTCAGACCAAGTCATGGCAATCATGCATGATGTCTATGACGATGTGCGTAAGCATGAGCGTCAAATCATGCGTTTGGTGATTCGCCGTGGCCGTATGCCGCGTGACGAGTTCCGTAAGACTTTCCCAAGCAATGAAACCAACGTCGATTGGCTGATTGAACGTATCAAAGGCAAGCCTGCGTTTGCCGGTACGCTAGAAAAAGTCGCCGATGACGTGATTTTATTGCAGCGTCGCATTCGTGACTACGAGCAGCAGCTCGACATGAAAATCCACGATATGAAAGATGTCGCGCGCCGTATGGCAGTCGGTGAAGCAAAAGCACGCCGCGCTAAAAAAGAAATGGTTGAAGCTAACTTACGTCTTGTTATCTCTATCGCTAAAAAATATACCAACCGTGGTCTACAATTCTTGGACTTAATCCAAGAAGGTAACATCGGTCTGATGAAAGCGGTCGATAAATTTGAATATCGCCGTGGTTATAAGTTCTCAACTTATGCGACATGGTGGATTCGTCAGGCAATCACCCGCTCTATCGCTGACCAAGCGCGCACCATTCGTATCCCTGTGCATATGATTGAGACCATTAATAAGATAAATCGTGTCTCTCGTCAGTTGCTACAAGAAATGGGACGCGAGCCGACGCCTGAAGAGTTGGGCGAACGTTTAGAGATGGATGAAGTCAAAGTCCGTAAAGTGCTAAAAATTGCCAAAGAACCGATCTCGATGGAGACGCCTATCGGTGATGATGAAGATTCACACCTAGGTGATTTCATCGAAGATGGTACGATTTCAAGCCCAGTTGACGATGCGACGGCGGCTGGTCTACAAGAAGCCACGCGTGATGTCTTGAGCAATCTGACTGAGCGTGAAGCACGCGTCCTTAAAATGCGCTTTGGTATCGATATGCCAACCGATCATACGTTAGAGGAAGTCGGTAAGCAGTTTGATGTCACGCGTGAGCGTATCCGTCAGATTGAGGCAAAAGCGCTACGTAAATTGCGTCATCCTTCACGTTCTGAGCATCTGCGCTCGTTCTTAGAAAATGACTGATTTATCTAGACATACTTCATTGTCTAAAAATTTCTCAAAATTACATCAAAAAAGCTGAGCATGTCTCAGCTTTTTTGTGCCCGTTATTCGATGGCGGTTATTTAATTGCTATTAACTTATCTAATCAAAATATCCTAAAAACGCTGCGTTATTGCTGCTATCAATTTTTTATAGCCTCTGTCTGCGCAGGCACAGCAAGCAAGAAAAATTGCTATCAGCAGCAGTGCGCGATGTATCTATATTACTTTTCACTCACTATATCTATTAAATGTTAAGCCGCTATAGCATTACATAAGCAATTGACTCATAAAAATATTGCCTTCATCTAAAATAGCGAGTATAACTACCTACCGTTCGGTAGTTAAACAATCAACAGCTAATAGTGCACTTTTATGAATAAGCAAACCCATGTAAAACACATCAGTATCAAAACCATCATCTCTCTTGCCATTATTGTGGCGCTTGGCCCTGCAGCGATTGATATGTATTTGGCCTCAATGCCAAATATGGCAACAGACCTCAATACTTCCTACGCCACCACACAAATCACTTTGACCGTCTTTCTTATCTTTATGGGCTTAGGGCAACTGGTCTTTGGTCCCGTATCTGATGCCATAGGACGAATCGCACCATTATTTGCAGGCTTACTTGCATATATTGGCGCTTCCGTGTGGGCGATGTGGTCACAAAGTATTGAAAGCCTAATCTTCGCCCGCATTTTGCAAGGTCTTGGCGCCTCGATGGCTATCGTGGTGGTGATGAGCATGGTACGTGACTTAGTCGATGGACCGAAAGCGGCACAGATTTATGCTGTACTAAATACCATTGTGGCATTAGGTCCAATCGTCGCACCAGCAATCGGTGGTATCGTCGGTACGCATTATGGTTGGCGTGGCGTCATGTTTATTTTGGCGGCGTTAGGTATGATTGTGCTGATTAATACGCTGTTGAATATCAAAGAAACTTTGCCAAAAGACAAACGCATTCAATTAAATATGCAAAATATTACAGGCATTTATGTCGGCATATTAAAAAATAAGACCTTTGTCTTTAATCTGTTTGCACTATCTGCGGTGTATTTCTTTTTGTTTGCCTACATCGGTGGTTCTGCTTATGTCTATCAAACCGACTACGGTCTTAGCCTAGAGCAATTTGGTTTTGTCTTTGGCTTGACCAGCATCAGTCTAATTTTAGGTGCTTCTTCTACCGCTTATTTGGTCAAAAAAATATCAGCGTCACATTTGGCTTTAATCGGTGCCGGTGTCATGATGCTCGGTAGTGCCGTCTGCATCGTCGCTTATCTACTATCAATGGGTTTGGGCGGTATTGTAACTGGTATTGCGTTAGGATTATTTGGCCTTGGCGTATTGGAGGCGACGTTGATGGCAATTGCAATGGACTCGCAGCGCAGCGCTTTGGGCTCAAGCGCGGCTTTATTGGGCGCCATTCCTATGTTACTCTCATCTACTGCCACGCCCATCGCGGGGCAATTGGTCGAAATAAACACCTTATATTGGTTAATCTTGCTAGGTGTTATGGGACCCGTTATTTTAACTTTGGTTTATTTTAGTTCTAGAAGTTTAAAACCTGATAGCACTGTCGCCACAACATCATTAGAGGAGGCCTATGCAAAGTCATAAACCACGCTCAAGCGCTAAGCAACGTATTATTGATGCCGCGTTTGAGCCTTTTTTTATGCACGGCTATGAGGGCGCATCACTCAGTGATATTGCCAAGGCTGTGGGCATCCGCAAAGCCTCTCTCTATACGCATTTTGCCAGTAAAGAAGCGATATACTTAGAATTACTACAAGATGCGCTTGAGTCAGAATGTGCATTTGTTAAATCATGTTTTGCGACGACTAATGAGTTTACTGCTCCCGGTGAAGCGTATTGCCACGCCTTTGAAGCACGTTATGAAAGCGCAATTACCTTACGGTTTTTAATTCGCATGGCCTATGCCGCACCTGTGCATCTGACCAATACCAGCGCGGCGACTTTTAACGTTTATATTGAGGTGCTGACTGAGCAAATACAGCTGGCTCTGAAGCCTTATGAACTCAACTCTGCGCAACTAGCGCTATATACCGACGCTTATCTAGGCATTATCGATAGCTTAAGTGTGGAGTTGCTGTATGCAGAAGGCTTATATGAGCGCCGTTTTAAAGCCATGCTGATGCTGTATCATACAGCTATTGCACAGCTTACTAAAAAGTAACTTTTTAAATGTAGAACAATTTTATTGATGGTTATTTGAGCATCACTTGCTAATGATGGCTGAGTTCGCCTATCATAGGGACGCTTGGTTGTTTTATAACCATAAAGACCAACATTTAAATCATAAAAACCTTGTCGGGGTGCTTTGATTTTTGATGATTTAATTACCATCAAAATCATGGCTGAGAGTTACCCGCGAACCTGATGCAGTTAGCACTGACGTAGGAAACAAGCGTGTCGATATATAAGTCATAATTACTTTATATTTTGCCAATCTAGTTACTTTAGACTGGCAAATTTACTGTGCCTTATCACTTCTCGTTTCTTATATTTAGCTTACTGCACTTTATAACAGTAAGTAAAAACTATGGATTATCAAACCCTACGCCACCATTGCCCTACATGGAACGATTACACTCAGCATGATTTCGTCAAACAACTGACAGCTGGCACACTCGCCCCTGATAGCTTTCGCCACTACCTCATTCAAGACTATTTATACTTAATTCACTATACCCGCGTGATGGCGCTCAGTATTTATAAAAGCGATAACTTAGCACAAATGCGCGTCGGTCAAGCGGGTGTCAATGCCATGCTCGACATGGAAATTGGTATGTATTTGGATTTCTGTCATCAGTGGAATATCCCACTTGAACAAGTAGAAAACGCTCCTGAGTCTGCCGTCACCATCGCCTATAGTCGCTATATATTAGACGCGGCAATGTCAGGCTCACTGGCCGAACTGTATGCTGCAATTGCACCTTGCCTGATGGGCTATGGAGAAATTGGCAAGTCTATAAAAGAACAAGGATTTATCGCTGATAATCCGTATCAGCCATGGATTGAGGTGTTTTCAAGCGATGACTTTCAAATAATTACCGCGCAAAACGAAGCACAAATTAATACGCTACTAGCCGATGCCAGCCCTGCTCAAGCAAACAAGTTCCAACGCTTATTTAACACCGCCGCGCGTATGGAAGTGAATTTTTGGCAGCAGGCGTTAGATTTGTCTTAACTTATACTCAATCTAGCTTGGTTCTAAAAAAGCCCTCTAGAATCAAAAATAATGATCAATAATAACGATCCACAAGGAGAAACATCATGGCAGCATTCGATGAACACGCAAGCGCGTATGACAGTTGGTTTTTTGACAATCAAAACCTACTGACCAGCGAGCTAAAGCTGGTTGCTCATTTCTTGGATAAAGACAGCGAGATATTGTCTATTGGCTGCGGTAGTGGACTGTTTGAGTCCTTGCTAGCAAAGGATTATGACATTCATATCAAACATGGTATCGAGCCGTCAAAAGACATGGCAGCAGTCGCAGAAAAGCGCGGTATGCAAGTCGATATCAGCCCAGCCGAAACCTGCGAGATTGAACCTAATAAGTTCGATATTATTATGTTTAACGGCAGTGTCAGCTACATCAGCGATTTGGATGTCTGTATCAAAAAAGCCTTTGACGCTCTAAAAACGGGCGGCAAACTTATTCTGATTGATGTACCAAAAGAAAGTGGCTTTGCCAGCTTATATAACCTTGCCAGCGCGGTAGATACGTGGAAGCATCCACTACTTGCCCACATCTCGCCTGCTGACCCTTATCCTATCGAGCTAGTGAAGTCAGCTAACTGGCGTACCTCTGATGAAAAAATAGCCTTAATGCAAGCCAATGGTTTCGTGGATTTTGAATATGCGCAGACTTTATTGACCCATCCTATGTATGCCAATGACAAAGTCCAAGAGGTCATCGAAGGCTATGATCGCGGCGACTACGTGGCAATTTGTGGTTATAAAAAATAACGGTTTTAATGTGCGTTATCGCTGGGTGACACTTGAATAATACGCCGAACGCCCTTATAAATGGTGCATAAAGTGCTTATCATATTTCAATAAAAAATAAGGACCACATCATGACTGATGATCCAAAAGACACCACTACTCCAAACACTGACAACTCGAGCACCGAAAGTCAAGGCAGTAATGCTAGTCCAACGTCGAAAAGAGAGGTCAAAGTGACAGAATTGGTCGCTAATGACGGTATCTTAAAAGGCAAAAAAACTGACGTGCAAAACCCTGAGCTGTGGGATTTCCCAATGAACTATCCAATGAGCATCATCGGTCATGAAGGTGAGCACGAAAGCTTGCTTAATGAAGTGAAGCTTATCTTGGGTAGCCAATTCCCTGAGTTTGATTTGGCCTCTATGGAAGTCAAACCCTCAAAAACTGGACGCTTCCATTCGGTACGTGCCAATTTATACTTAACCACCGTTGAGCAAGTGAACACGCTTTATGCGGCGCTTGATAATGCAAAAACCGTACGTATGGTGGTTTAAAGTCAGTTTTGTTAATTTTATAAAATCCAGCCCGTTTTTCATCCGAATCGTCACTCATATGGGTGGCGATTTTTTATTGTCTGCGGTACAATCTCCACCCGAAATATAACTGCTATTTAGACAATTTGCCCTTATAAATTTAGCCAACAATAAAAAGTAAATTCGCGCCATTTTTTACAAAACTTTTATTATTTTTCTTATCGGCGTCTAACCCTTATCCCATCGTCCTTTGCCAAAATTTGGACACGCTTTACCCTCGCATCAACATAGTTTGCCCTTAAAATCAATATAGCATTTTCAAAATTTTCCCGCTATATTGTGTCCATCTACTAACAAATACGCTATATGTAGTGCTCAGTGATTTAAACCGTCACTATGAGCCAGGGCATCGTTTTACCTAAAAAAACATCTGCCATGACAGGATATCTTGTCTTAAAACAGATAGCGTCTGAAAGATAGCGTGACAAAGCATGTCTGCCAGACTTAACCGCGCAGCAGCTTATAAAGCAACATTATAAATAACTACCTAGCAATCAACTTACGAGGTCAGCATGACACATATCGATAATATCAAAGTAACCAAACGTGATGGACGTTTAGAGCCCATTGATTTAGACAAGATTCACAAGGTTATCGAGTGGGCAGCTCATGATTTAGATAATGTGTCGGTATCGCAAGTTGAGCTAAAGTCGCATATTCAGTTTTATGACGGTATCAGAACGCGTGATATTCACGAAACCATCATCAAGTCAGCCGCCGATCTCATCTCTGAAAGCACACCTGACTATCAGTATTTGGCGGCGCGCTTGGCGATCTTCCATTTACGTAAAATTGCTTATAATAAATTTACTCCGCCGCATCTGTATGACCATGTCAAAACGTTGACCGATGCCGGTAAATACGACGAGCATATTCTAAAAGACTATAGCCGCGCAGAATTTGATGAATTAGAAGCATACCTCGACCACTGGCGCGATATGAATTTGGCTTATGCCGCCGTTGAGCAAATGGCGGGCAAATACCTTGTCCAAGACCGCGTGACCAAGACCGTTTACGAAAGTCCGCAGTTCTTATATATGCTCGTTGGCATGTGTTTGTTTGCCAACTATGAAAAGAGCGAGCGCTTAAGCTATGTCAAACGCTTTTATGATGCGACCTCACAATTTAAAATCTCGCTACCAACGCCTATTATGTCAGGTGTACGCACGCCGTCGCGCCAGTTTAGCTCGTGTGTCCTAATCGAATGTGGTGATAGCCTAGACTCTATCAACGCCACCACCAGTGCCATCGTCCGTTATGTGTCGCAGCGCGCTGGCATCGGCATCAACGCTGGTCGTATCCGCGCCCTTGGTAGCCCTATCCGTGGCGGCGAAGCACAGCATACTGGCTGTATTCCATTCTACAAACTGTTCCAAACGGCGGTTAAATGCTGCTCACAAGGCGGCGTGCGCGGCGGTGCAGCGACGTTATTTTACCCATTATGGCATTTAGAAGTTGAGTCATTGTTGGTGCTAAAAAACAACCGCGGCGTCGAAGACAACCGTGTCCGTCATATGGATTACGGCGTCCAGTTAAACAAAACCATGTATACCCGTTTGATTAAAGGGCAGGATATCTCGCTGTTTTCACCATCTGATGTCCCAGGCTTGTATGATGCGTTCTTTGAAGATCAAGACAAATTTGAAGCGCTATATACCAAGTACGAGCAAGACCCTAACATTCGTAGCCGTCAAATTCCAGCAACGGAATTGTTTAGTCTGATGATGCAAGAGCGCGCCAGCACTGGTCGTATCTATATCCAAAACGTCGACCATTGCAACACCCATAGCCCATTTGACGCGAGCGTTGCGCCGATTCGCCAGTCAAACCTATGTATGGAAATCGCCCTGCCAACCAAGCCTCTTGATAACATCAATGACGAAACTGGCGAGATTGCCCTTTGTACGCTATCAGCAGTCAACTTAGGCAAAGTTGAAAACGTTAGCGATATAGAAGAGCCAGCCGAACTAATCGTCCGCGCGCTTGATGCCCTACTCGACTATCAAGACTATCCAGTCAAAGCCGCTGAAAACGGCAGTATGCGTCGTCGTACCTTAGGCGTTGGTGTGATCAACTATGCCTATTATTTAGCGAAAAATGGCGTACGCTATTCAGACGGCAGCGCGCATGGTCTAACCCATCAAACCTTTGAAGCGTTACAATTTTATCTCTTAAAAGCGTCAAACAAATTGGCTAAAGAGCAAGGCGCTTGCCCTGCTTTTAATGAGACTACCTACTCGCAAGGTATCTTGCCGATTGATACCTATAAAAAAGACTTGGATCAAATCTGCCAAGAGCCGCTACATCTCGATTGGGAAACGCTACGTACTGAGATTACTACGCACGGTCTACGCAACTCTACCCTAACTGCCTTGATGCCGTCTGAGACCTCTAGTCAGATTGCCAACGCCACCAACGGTATCGAGCCACCACGCGGTCTGGTGTCTATTAAAGCCTCAAAAGATGGCATCCTAAAGCAAGTCGTGCCTGAGATTGATAAGCTAAAGGATCAGTACGAGCTACTATGGCAAATGCCGAATAATGACGGTTACCTAAAGCTGGTCGCCATCATGCAAAAATTCGTCGATCAGAGTATCTCTGCCAATACCAACTACGATCCAGTTCGTTATGAAGGTGGCCGTGTACCGATGAAGATACTGCTTAAAGATCTGCTAAACGCGTATAAGCTTGGCGTGAAGACGTTGTATTATCATAATACGCGTGATGGTGCGAATGATGCGCAAGCGGATATGGAAGATGATTGTGCTGGCGGGGCCTGTAAGATTTAGAGTTTGACGGGTGGCGGGTTTGGCTTTTGGGTTGAACTCGCTGTTTAATGCTTTGATTAAAAAACTATAAATCATTTTGAAAGGATTGTTTTATGGAAAAGGGAATAGTGAAAGCGGTTTTAGAAACATCGAATAACATCTTGTTAGAAGTGTATGGTGACCTTTTGAAACCAGGCGTTTCTCAAGTTGGTCAAGCAATTGGTACTTTGCTAGGCTATGGAAATACCATACTAATGCCTCTAGCATTAAAAAATGAAAAATCTAAAATTACTATTCAGAGCAATTTGAATAAATATCGACAAAAGCTTGAAGAGATTTCTGAAGAAAATATTCAATCCGTTGTTCCTGAGATTGGTGTACCTATTCTAGAAAAACTAATGTATGTTTCTGATGAAACTCTTGTAGAACTTTATACTGAATTATTAGCGAAAGCTTCTGACAAAGAACAGTGTGAATCTACTCATCCTAGCTTTGTTAATATTATTAACAACCTGTCTCCTAAAGAAGTTAAGATCTTAGAGCTTATATATGAGAAACATCTGGCCATAGTATCCGTTAATGTTATTGCGGATGACAGTTCTCATCCAGTAGAACAAATATCAGAATTAATATTAGATGTAGATATATATGACGAGAATGCTACAGCTCACATAAGTAATCTAATTGGGCTTGGCTTAATTGATATGAATTTTAATGTGCAATTCTCAGCTGCTCAGCGCTACGAGAGATTAGAAGAAATAATAAAAGAAACTTATTCCAATGCTCCTACAGAATTAAAAGACGTCGAAATAATTTCTCATTTCATGAAAGGTAACGTCAGTTTTAGCAGAGGAACTATTAAAATTTCAAGTTTTGGGGGTCTATTTCTTAAAGCCTGTACTAAGAATAGAAAAAAGACAGAATTATTTAATTTGTTTTCTAGATTGTGAGGTGCACCCAGCGCACCGATGATATGGAAATTGTATTTAACAGTGCGTGAGGCGCACCCTACACAATATATAGATTAACAATTAAGACCTAATTTTCGTGCTAAAATTAGTCCTATATTTAGAGCCTAATATTAGCGGAGAATGAATCATGCAACCGATATTTGCGACACAGACAGCCAGTATCTCAGAGCTTAAGACCAACCCTTCGGCACTGATTAAACAGTCGGACGGTGAGTCTGTTGCTATTTTAAATCACAATAAACCTGTGGCTTACTTGGTTTCCACAGATATGTTTGAGCGCATGATGGAAGCGATGGACGATATGGCACTCAGCCAAACCGTTAACGCCCGAATGAATGACGGGCAAACACCTATAAAGGTAAGTTTGGATGACTTATAATCTTGAATTTCATCCTTTGGCGTTAAAAGAATGGAAAAAGCTAGCGCCCAGTATTCAGCAGCAGTTTAAGAAAAAATTACAGCAGCGCTTAGCAAATCCGCGTGTGCCTGCGTCAAAACTCTCAGGACATACAGACGCCTATAAAATCAAACTACGCACCATCGGCTATCGTTTGGTATATATCGTCAAAGATGATGTCGTCGTGGTTTATGTATTAGCCGTAGGCAAAAGAGAAAATAACAAAGTATATGAGGCGCTTGCGACTCGCCAGCCATAATTAAAACACAGAAAGAATAAAAATGACGGAGGTCATAGACGTGCAATATACCGCAATCATCAAAGACGGTGGTTTATTTATCCCTAATGTATTTTCCGACCTAAATGATGGTAACTCGCATATCGTGCAAGTAGAAGTCGATATCGAGGAAGTTCGTCAGCAATTAAATACCAACGAAGTAACAAAGATGGACGCGCCAAGACCAGCAAAAAAGTCAATCAAGAAGCCGCCAAAAAAACCAGTACAGAAAGCCGCAGAGGTGGAATTGAGTACGCTGCGTAAGAGCGCTATCGATGAGCTAGAAGGATTGGACGATAGTGAGCTGAGCGAGATATTTAAAGCCTATATGAATGACGGACACGAACAGACACAGATAGCATTAGAAAACTTATAAGCTATCGTTGCTGATACAGTAACGAGCGCATTTTAAAAATAGCAAAGCCAATTTTAGATTAACCATTTGTATAACTTATAAAGGTAGCACGATGACTTACTCGATTTTTTCTCAAACGCCAAACAATGCGCTAACAGAGCCGATGTTTTTTGGTCAACCGGTCAACGTGGCGCGTTATGACCAACAAAAACACCCTATCTTTGAGCAGTTGATTGAAAAGCAGCTGTCGTTCTTTTGGCGTCCAGAAGAAGTCGACGTTTCAAAAGACCGTATCGATTATGGCAACCTGTCGTCGCATGAACAGCATATCTTTATCAGTAACCTAAAGTATCAGACCCTACTCGACTCTATCCAAGGTCGTAGCCCAAACGTGGTGCTGTTGCCGTTGGTGTCTATTCCTGAGCTTGAGACGTGGATTGAGACTTGGACGTTTTCTGAGACCATTCACTCGCGCAGCTATACCCACATCATTCGTAATATCGTCAATGATCCCGGCGTTGTCTTCGATGACATTATGCAAAACGAGCACATTTTAGAGCGCGCCTCTGATATCGCCAAATATTACGATGATTTGTACTACGACTCACAGCTTTACAATATGTATGGCGCAGGCACGCATACCGTCAATGGCAAAGAAGTGACGGTCAGCTTAAAGTCGCTTAAAAAACAGCTGTATTTATGCTTAATGGCGGTCAACGTCTTAGAAGCTATTCGTTTTTATGTGTCGTTTGCCTGCTCGTTTGCATTTGCTGAGCGCAAGCTGATGGAAGGTAACGCGAAGATTATTAAATTAATCGCCCGTGATGAGGCGCTACATTTGACCGGGACGCAACATATCTTAAACTTGATGCGTAATGGTCGTGACGATCCCGAAATGGTCGAGATTGCTAATGAATGTTTCGATGAAAGCATCGAAATCTTTACCAAAGCGGCGCAGCAAGAAAAAGAATGGGCGGGTTATCTGTTTAAAGACGGCTCAATGATCGGCTTAAATAAAGACATCCTTTGCCAATATATCGAATATATCACCAATTTACGAATGGAAGCGGTTGGCTTACCAGTAGCGTTCCCGAACTCAAAATCAAACCCGATTCCATGGATCAATACTTGGTTGTCGTCTGATAACGTGCAAGTTGCGCCGCAAGAAACCGAAATCAGCTCATACTTGGTCGGTCAAATTGATTCAGATTTATCAAATAGCGATTTTGACGACTTTGAGCTTTAAGAGCTTTAAACGTTTAACTCTAAGCTCATGAATGTCATGGCTTAATCTTACTATTTTAAGGTTAGGCCACTACCGTTTTAGCAAGATTTTATGATTAAAAAGTACCATTAAAGACAACTTTACATGCGATGGGTAAATTGAGATAAGGTTGAATTATGACTTGGGTAATGACGAGTAAGAAGCAATTCTACTTGCATGATGACGAAAGTCTGCTCGATGGATTGCTACGCACCGGACATGATATCAATTATCAGTGTAAGGAAGGCTATTGTGGCAGTTGTCGCATCAAGCGCATCGCCAGCTCACACGTTATTGATTATCCGTTTGAGCCACTTGCTATGATTGAAGAAGACGAAATCTTGCCCTGCTGCTGCCGCGTGCAAGGCGTCATTTATATCAATCATGAGCTGATAGAAAAATAGCGGATATATTCATAAAGTTATTCTTAAAAGTAAAAACATTAATAAAAAAGCGCGCTATCTTCAAAATAGCGCGCTTTTTGTTATCTCTTAAACTGTAAAGCACTATATGTAAATCATGGCGTTATAAAGGTGCACCATCTCTTTCAAATAGCTGCAATAGCTCTTCGCGCATACGGTCACGCTCCGCTTCTGACATCATTGGCACTTCTTCTCCATCATTTTGTAGACTAGGATCGCCCATACCGCCAAGCGTTTCATCGTGAATGATAACAGGGCGCGCCATAGGTTCTTGCGCTGGACGCTCTTCGAGCAGGATTTTTACTTGCTTGTTTTTGCCTTGGCGTAAGACTTGGGCATTAAGCGTGGTATTCGGCGCTTTACGAGCAACATACTGGATTAAGGTATTGGCATCTGTCATCTCAATACCGTCAATTGACAAAATAATATCACCAATGCGTAAGCCACTCTTAGCCGCTGGGCTTTTAGGCACGACATTAAATACTTCTACCCCAGTTGAGGTCTCAAGCTGGGTTGGGTCGCGCAGCTGTGATTGGATTTCGATACCGAGCCAACCACGGCTAACCTTTCCATCTTTAATAATCGCATTCATCACTTGCTCAACGATGGCAGTAGGAATCGCAAAACCAATACCCATCGAGCCACCAGAGCGCGAGTAAATAGCGGTATTAATACCAATAAGCTCGCCGTAAGCATCAACCAGCGCGCCACCTGAGTTACCCGGATTGATCGCCGCATCGGTTTGGATAAAGTCTTCAAACTTATTAACACCCAGTCCTGTTCGTCCTGTTGCCGAGATGATACCTTGCGTCACCGTCTGACCAACCCCGAATGGATTACCAATCGCCAATGCCACATCGCCAACACGAATAGGGTCTTTACGGAAGCCAAGGGGTTTCAAATCGGTCATATCGACTTTAATCACCGCCAAATCACTGTCTGGATCGGTACCAATCAATTTTGCACGGCTCTTGCGCCCATCATTTAACGCAACTGTGATTTCATCGGCTTTTTCAAGGACATGAGCGTTGGTCACGATATAACCATTTTCTGAAACAATGACCCCAGAACCCAAGTTGGTATTGCCCTGCTCTTGGGAAGGCCCACCATGAAACTCAAAAAATCGGCGCAATACCGGATCGTTCATATAAGGATGCTCGGCCATCGTCTGCGTGGTATAGATATTGACGACAGATTGTGACGCGCGCGCAACGCCATTATGATAAGAGGCAATCGGTGCTGGTGTATCGGACGCCGGCGCTGACGCTTGCTGCTCGGCAGGCGTCGTTCTAGGCGGCTCCCACGCTTGCTCTGATGCCGTCTTCATACTCGTAAACAACCAAATAAACGCTGCAACCACTATCAGCAACAAAACCCAAGGCAACCACGTTAACGCGCCGGCCTTGTTATTGGTATTCCGAGATGACGACATATAAAAACCTCTCTATTTTAAAAATAGTTTTGTGAAAACAGTTTGGTAAAACAGTGAATGAATGATGACTATACGCAAACGCTTCTCGTTGGACAATAATGCTTAAAATAGCTAAGACAAGATTGAATAATATAAGCGCTACGGATTCTATAGATTCAGGTATGTAAATTATAACTGGCCATACCGATAAATAGTAACGTATCGTGTACCGTTTCAGTTATCCGCGCCATCTACACTTTTACAGCGCCATGCTAAAATGGCGCAATTAAACACCCTAACGACTTAGAGCAAAGTTAATTATAAACAGACATTTTGCTTATTTAGCGGCAATACTTACCGCATTGAACGCTCGAAATCTGCAAATAACAAACAATCAAGAAGCGTCCGTAACGGCAACAATTATAAGGAATGACCATGACCGAACACAATAGCTTAACCGAATCCTCAAACCAGTTCTCAAGTCAGTTTTCAAGCCAAACGCCAAATAAGACGATTAGCGCGCAAGCTTTGACGGATTTTTGTGACGACTACTTATCAGCAGCAGCCTTTAAAGACTATGCGCCAAATGGCTTGCAAGTAGATGGCGGGCGACCTATCGGGCGTATTGTTACTGGTGTTACCGCCTGTGAGGCGTTGATTGACGCCGCGATTGCTGATAACGCCGATGCTATCGTGGTGCATCACGGCTATTTTTGGAAAGGCGAGCCTGCGCCCATCATAGGCATGAAAGGACAGCGTGTCCGCAAACTGATGCAGCATGGCATCTCTTTGATTGGCTACCACCTGCCACTCGATGCCCATCCTATTATTGGCAATAATGCCAAACTTGCTGAGTTACTCGATATGAATATCATCGGCGCGCTTTATCCGCATGAAACGCATCCGGTTGGCAATATTGCCACCTGCCAGCCGCAAAGCGCTCAAAACCTTATTACCCAGATTACCGCTGCCCTCGGACGAATACCGTTACATATTCCCGCTGCCTACAACGCCGCACCCAACGCTGAGCCTACGCAAGCGGACAGCAGATTAATTGAACGCGTGGGTATCTGTACAGGCGGCGCGCAAGATATGATTGAGCAAGCAGCGCTGATGGGCTGTGATGCTTATATTTCTGGTGAAATATCAGAGCGCACTACCCATAGCGCCCGCGAGCTTGGCATTGATTATTTTGCCTGCGGTCACCATGCGACCGAGCGCGGCGGTATTCAAGCGTTGGGCGAACTGCTGGCTGAGCAATTTGGCTTGCCAGTGACTTTTATTGATATTGACAACCCAGCCTAATCATTAATGCCTAATGATTAAGCTGTTTGATCTACTTGCAACTATTCTCTTACTATTTTAAGCGCTAATTTTAGAGTTTTTCATTAAATACAGAAAATGCTGCTTAAGCGCAATCTTTTCTTATAGCGCTTTTTGTCACTGGGTCAGCCAAAACAAGGACGTTTTTTACCGTTTATAGTTCTATTGTTAAGTTTTATCGCTAATTTATTAACTCTACTTGAATAATATAATGAATATCCGCATATTAGTTCCTGAAGAAAGAATGTCTTGTCATGAGACTTCCCATTTTTATAGCTTCCGGTTATGGCGCTAAAATTTGTTTCATCGCTTAAAGCTCTATTTTTTAATAAGTTAATAAGGTTTTTAACGGTGATCATTTAAATACTCTCTTTGCATTATTTAGCTTATGTGATTATGGTTTTTGAAACAGTATTTTTATTTTAGCGTCGCGATAAGATGAGAGCAAAATCTCTCTGATGGTGTTTTTTTACTCGCTAGCAGACAGTATTATTACTCATATTTATCGCTGAGCAATCCATATTATTAGCCAGCTCTTCTACTACAATCGATTTAAAGAGTAGCTCGTGATTAATATAAATGCAGCAATGATTAAGTGCAGTTGTACGGCTCTTATGCTGCGTATTTGTCTCAATAATTTATTCATGACCTTACCTATGTTTCATATGGGTTTATAGCCAGTCTTTTAAGTAATAATTCGTTTTATAGCGATGAAGGAATCATCCGATTTATACCCTTCGCGCTGTGGTGCGTCTTTTTTTTAGAATGATGTTTGAAGTGCGTGTTTTATCTTCTAAAAAATAGCTACCTATGCGTTAAATGATAAAAAGACGGTTGTGCTAACGGTTGTATATTTGATGTTAGCAACGCCATATGTAAACAAGATGACAGCGACCTTATACTATTTATTAGGCTGATGTGATCTAAAATGTAACGCCAGTTTATGCCACTTATATAGCCATACGCTTTTTATAACTATATAAGCCGCATAAATTGATCAAGCATTTTTATGGTATGCAGGATGGCTAAAATCAGGAGACATCCATGCAGCGTATTACTTACCGTGTGAAAGTATCTGCGCAAGGGGCCAAACGCCGTATTTCTTATTTACTGCGTCCATCTAAGCGCTTACTGCACACCAAAAGTAACTTCGTTCCAGCAGTTGCACCTATCAAAGTGACTGGTTTCGCCAAAACCAAATTTTCCAAAACCAAGAAATTGGCACAAGTATCAAGCATCGCTCTGCTCTCTTTACCGGCTGAGAGCTTGACCACGATGAACGCTCCCGTGCCTGCCTATGCGCACGTTATGTCAGAAAACACTCTAACGGTTGCTGCTGTACCGGGTGACAGCACCTACTTTGCAACCGACGGCTTTCAGCACGGTTTTGGCTATGATTTAGTGCGTAGCTATGCAGATGGGCTTGGCGTCAACATCAATCTCAAAGCCTATGCTAGCGAAGAGGCAGCGCTCAGAGCTTTAAAATCAGGCGATGCCGATATGGCTTTGACCACCGCCAGCACCCAGCTAAAAAGCCAGCTAGACTTAGCCTCTGTTAATGTGAGCTGCGGCTATGATGCCAGCTTGACTAAAAATGGGCTGCATCCTAAGGTCAGTTGGACATTTAATTCTGCCAACGATCCATTATCGCAAAAAGCCAGTTACTTTTTATGTGATAGTATTAAGCTTGAACACACGCAAAAATTGGCGGCGTTTTATAATCAGAACTTATTAAAAGACGCTTATAGCCAAGACCATTTTAAAAAGACCTTGACAGAAAAGTTGCCTGATTATCAGTCATCGTTTCAAGAGCAAGCGCGCAATTATAATCATGATTGGGAGCTACTGGTCGCCATGGGCTATCAAGAGTCGCATTTAAATGCCAATGCCGTCTCTCCGACTGGCGTGCGCGGTATCATGATGCTGACCAATAATACCGCTAAGGCGATGGGCGTCTCTGATCGCGTTGACCCGTATCAAAGTATTGGTGGCGGTGCTCGTTATTTGGAGCAAATGAAAGCCGATTTCGCTGATGTACCAAAAACCGATCGCATCTGGTTTGCCCTTGCCGCTTATAATATGGGTCCAAATGCTGTAAAAGGTATCCAGCGTAAATTGAGCGCCAATGGCATCGATGATAAAAGCTGGGCAAACATATATGCTTATTTGTCGGAAAATAGAGCGTCAAACAGCCGTTATGGTCAGGCCATGCATTATGTGAGTAATATTAGAAGTTATCTTGAAACCATTAAAACCCAAACGGTTTAATATGGTTTTGCTAAAGGCTCTAAACCTTGAATAAAGTCTTATATCTTGAACAAAATAATGCCAACAAAAAAGCTGCTCTTAATTAGAGCAGCTTTTTTTAATGCTTAAAATTTGTCAAATGCGACTACATTCTACATTAGCGATTCGGTACGGTTAAACGTTGACCGCGTTGCAGCATGGTATCGACAGCAATGTTATTCATATCGGCAAGCTCTTTGGTAGATACGCCATACTTACGTGCTAGGCCAATCAAACTGTCACCCGAGCCTACGGTATAGCTGACCGTTGCTTTTGGTACTTTGATGGTTTGACCACGTTGTAACTGGGCGTTGGTCGCCAAATCATTGGTCGCTGCCAAATCCTCTACCGAGATACCAAACTGACGCGCTAGCGCAATCAGACCATCGCCTGCTTTTACTTTATAGCTTTCGGTATTACCAAGTTTTTTACCAGCGCTGGTGCTACTGGCTGTTTCTGTACTTGCGGTGCTGCTCTTACTACTGCTGCTAGCATTACTGTTAGTCGTGCTAGCAACACTGACCGTACCGTTTGCAGGAATGGTAATCGTCCGGCCCAATATCAGATTAGAATTGGTTTTTAAATTATTGGCGGCGGCCAAATCACTTAAGCCGATATTGTAACGCTGCGCCACGCCCGTTAACGTATCGCCTGATTTCACTTTATAGCTGACCGCTTTGTCATTAAGCTGACGATCGACCAAATCTTTGGTGACAGGCACTTTGATTGTCTGACCACGCTGTAAGCGCGCCCTAGCATCAAAGTTAGGGTTAACGGCTGCTAGCTCTTCAGGACTGATACCAACACTATTTGCAATACCAATTAAAGTATCACCCGATTTAACCTTATAGTTAGTCGTTGCCACTGTGCTTGTAGGAGCACTGGTTTTCACAGGATTGCTAGCGCTACTCGAGCTAGTATTTGCAGCAGTAAAGTCTACATTGGCAGGCACTTTTAAGATTTGACCGACGTATAGTGAGTCCGTCGTACCCATATTATTTAAATTTGCCAAGGTGGTGGTCGGCACGTTAAATTGACGAGATAGCGCAATCAAACCATCGCCCGGTTTGACTTTATAATTTTTGGTAGCCGTACTGGATTTACTAGGTTTGGTCGATGGCGCAGCAGGCGTGGCCGCAGGCGCGGTGACTTTACCAGGTACCAACCACAGTTTTTGCCCACGTAGCAAGTCTGCTCTACTGCTCAGATTATTGTAGGTAGCGAGCTGGGTGACTGACAAGCCAAAGCGATTGGCGGTACCGATTAGCGTGTCGCCACCTTGAACGATATAGCTTTCAGGCTGGCTTGCGGCGGTATTGCTGGCACTACTTAATGGCTCGATAGATTTGGCGTTGTATAGGTATAAAGTACTGCCTGCGAGTAAGTTGGCACTCGCATCTATCTGGTTCCATTCAGCGATATCACGCCAGCTAACACCAGCACGGCTGGCGATATTTGCTAAAGTATCACCTCGTTTTACCGTATAAGTAGTACGTGCGCCTTCTGGTTTTGGCTTGCTTGCGGTTTTTTTCGGGAAGCTCAGTTTCTTTTCTTGCCCCGTTGCCTCTAAAATCGACTGCTGCGTCTGAACGGCTGATAGGTTGATATTACCATCGGCGTTAACGACATTGGTTTCAGGCGTACTGATACGAATCTGATTGGCAATGTAATCACGCTCCGCTTTACTTAATGGCGGCTCTTGAATGATGGTATTGTTTTGCGTGATTTGCGCCGATGTGGTCGGTAAGCTGTTACTGTTTTTTAGCTCAGCGTTAATCTTTTTGGTTTCAGCAGACGTCAGCGGCGGCTCAGTGCGGACGGTATTGTTGCTACTATAAACGGAGCTGCTGGTCGGTGAAGCCGTGGGCGGAATATAACTGGTGGTCTGCTGTGGTACGCTCGCGCTCGCCGCATACTCTGCAAGGGCGCTGCCGGTAGTCGGTAACGAGCCACTACTGGTGTATGGTTTATTATTGTAGCTTGGTGTGGTTGAGCCTGAATAGCTAGGCGTCGTGCTAATACTGGTATTGCTAGAGGCAATCACATTACTACTACCATTACCTCTTAACGAGCTAAGCTTGGCATCTGTCGTTAAGCTAACATCGTTCGGAATGATAATACGCTGCGGCCCTGAGGTGTCGACGCGCGCTGATGTCAGTGCCGTATTTAGCCTTTCTAACTCATCGTAACTGACCCCAGTCACTTGCGATACTTCCGCTAGGCTCACGCCATAATTGACCGGTACACTACGGAAATGCTGACGGTTAGCAATAGCAGGCAGATAGACGCCATATTGCTCAGGCTTGGCAACGATTTCGGCAACCGCCAAAAATCGCGGTACATAGTTCATGGTTTCAGTCGGTAGTCTGAGCGACCAATAATCGGTCGGCAAACCACGCGCCGCATTGGCATCGATGGCTTTTTGCACCCGACCAGGACCGGCGTTATAAGCAGCTAATGCCAGCTCCCAACTGCCAAACTGATTGTGCAGTGCGGTCAAAAAGTCGTACGCAGCACGAGTTGATTCAATCACGTCACGGCGACCATCATAGGTGCTACTTTGATTTAGACCATAAATGCGTCCTGTACTTGGGATAAATTGCCATAAACCGGCGGCGGCGGCACTACTGGTACCACTTGGATCGTAGGAGCTCTCAATTACGGGCAATAACGCAAGTTCGGTTGGAATATTACGGCGCTCAGCTTCTCGAACGGTATGGTAAAGATAGCGACTGGCACGCGCGGTCAAGCGGTTTAGATAGTCTTGGCGACTGGTAAACCAACCTTTTTGCGCTTCAATACGCTGATTATAAACAGGGCGTCCACCATTCATACGGTAGCCTGCGCGCAAGCGATTCCACAAATCACCATATTGTTGAATAGCAAGTTTATTACCTTCAACCATCGTCATATCAGTCGCTTCTAATAAATCTGCCAGCTCATCTAAGCTTTCAGCATCCAAGAAAGCTGTCGAATAATCAGCGCCCGTGCTTGGTTTAGTCACTTGAGTAGCGGGACGTTTGTTAACCACAGCTGAGCTGCCGGTCGCACCCGTCTTTTTTACCGCTGAGGTATTACTACAAGCACTGATAAGTAAAGTCGACACCGCCAGCGTCAATGGTAAAGCGATAAAGGAGCGAGATTTTGATGACACAGTAGACATGATAGTGGAAGTTTCCTAACAACAATAAGTGATAAAATAAAGTTAATCGACAGTATAGTACGCAATATCAAACAAAAACCAGCCTAATCGTAAAGATAATGCGCAAAAAGTCATTTGCCTTATCTTTTGATGGCTTACTTCATAATACAGAACTTGATATATGACTAATTTTTAGTTGATGGTCACTTGTGAGACCGCGCGTAAAAGCACTGCATTACCCGTAGATAACGTCAGTGTGACCCGCGACGAGGTGACAAATGAAACTTTTTGACCGTCTTTTACCCAGCTTTCATTGGTGGTGACATTGGCTTTGGCTTGGTCGCCCGTAATCACAATGTTATCCACAGTAATATCGTAGCGATAGTTTGACGTATCACGCCAGCTTCTTTGCAGCAGTTGCAGATAAGCGTCTTTATCAAGGCTGGTGGTTTTGCCTTTTCTGGACATCGAAATCAGTGCATCATCAGACACCAAGCGCGCAACCTGATTGGTGTTTTGGCTATTGGCAGCTGACTTCATAGCAGCGGCATAGTTTTGTACCAGCGCATTGCTCATGGTCGCCGCTTGCGCGTTGATACTGATAGCACTAGCAGCGGCCACTACTGCTGTCACGCCAGCACTTTTTATCAATAGAGCAATTAGCCCTTTTCCCCATAGTCGTTTCATGATATTCCTTAGTAATACTATTATCATTATCGTCGTGTGTCGTTAAAGCCAAATAATATTATGGCTATAGATTATGGTCATACATTGACTTAAGATCTAAATCTATCAGGCGCTTATAATTCTTTTGTGTTTAAGGCTATTTATGTGTAAAGCTTAGATTAATTAACGACACATTGTTATGTTAGTTTTAGCCTATCACCCAATTCTCACAGCCATGTGACACCCTGTGTGATAATTGCGAATCTCACGCAAAACAATGCTGTGCATTTATCTGCTTAGTCCAATTTTTAATGACCATTTTTCTCATGCTTATGTTCATTATGACCGTCTTCATAACTTTCATCATCGCTAAGCTTCATGCCTAAACGCTCAACGCGTCTGTCCATCATCTGCCGAGCTAAGGCTTGCATGTCTTCGACGCGATCTATCTCATCGACAATTTCAAGCCCTAATAAAGTTTCAAACACATCTTCTAAAGTTACCAAGCCTTTAACTTCGCCGTACTCACCAACGGTGATAGCAATATGAATACGGTTTTTTAGCATCAGCTCTAATAAATCAAACAGTTTCATCTTTGAAAATACAAAGGTAATATCGCGTTTAAACTGGGTCAGTGGTTTATGAGCGGCATGGTTAAATTTTGCCAAAAGCATATCGGTTTTTAAGACAAAACCGGTGATATTGTCTAAATCTCCATCATAAATTGGCAAACGCGAAAAGGTCAGTTTGGGACGGTCGACCAATAAATCAGCCACGGTTTTATGCTCTTCAAATGCGAGCATCACCGAACGCGGGGTCATGATATCTTCAACTTTAATCGCCCCAAATGCCAATAGATTACGAATAATACGCGACTCTAATGGATCAATCTGTCCTGATTCTTCGCCGATGCTGGCGAGCGCCGCAAATTCACGACGGCTAAACGCTTGCGGCTCTTTACCGCGTACCAGCAGTTTGGTTAATTTTTCTGAGAACCAAATCAAAGGATAGAGCAGCAAAATAATACCGCGGACAAAATAAGCAACCATGCCGCCCAGTTGGCGCCAATATATAGTGCCTAGGGTTTTTGGCATGATTTCGGATAAAAACAAAATAGCCAAGGTCATGAACGCCGAGAACAGTCCAAACCAAGCACTACCAAAGACAATCGTCGCCTGCGCACCCGCCCCAATCGAGCCCAAAGTATGCGCCACAGTATTTAACGTTAAGATGGCTGCCAACGACTGATCGATATTATCAACCTTTAGGCGTTTTAGCATGTTGGACTTTTTGGGGTTCGTTTCCTGCAAGTCAGCAATATACGACGGCGTCATACTGAGGAGTGCCGCTTCTGCTAACGAACAAATAAACGAGATGCCAATGGCGATAAGGACAAATAAAATAAGCAGTAGCACGCTACTAGCAGTAGGATTTGCTACCTCACCTGCTGCCCAAACCGTTTGTGGTAGCAAAGAGGTTAGCAATAGAATAAACGCGAAAAACGATTTACTATTAAATCTGGTCACATAAGAGCGACCATTGCCACCCATCGTCGGGGGAGGTTCAGCAGAAGCGTCTTTGCGGCAAGCGCGCGGACGGTATAAGCGAGGTACAGACATAAAAAAGGTAAACAAGTTAGGTAACCTAAACAAAGAAGAAAAAGGAAATCACAATATATCATGCGCAAGCGCCAGCAGATAGAAAATAATAGCCGATAAATACGAATGCTTTTCTACCCAATCATTAAAAACGTGCTCAAACCATTCTATTATACAGCCATTCTGTTTATGATACTGGCAATTTGCGATAAATAGCTATTATTATCAATTGCTTAGAAATATAGCTACCCATATTTTTGAAAATTATAAAATAATAACAACTTTATATTAACTTAACATTTGGCTTGTTATGTCTACTGCATAATTGCCCTTGCTTTGCTTATAATAACAAATCCTCTATCACTATAACTATCATAGCCACCCCATGAATTGCAACAAAAACGCCCTCAGCCTATGATTAACAGTTACCAAGCCTGAGATTTTTTGTTACTATGCGTGTAAATTTATTCTTATCTATGACTTACTGAGAGAAATTATGAGCTTATTCATTCAAGCGGCCCATGCGGCACCAGAAACTGCCGGCGCTGCGTCAATGTTTGGACAAATCTTGTTGCCGGTTGCCTTTTTTGCCATTTTTTACTTTTTGGTGATTCGCCCACAGTCTAAACGTACCAAAGAACACCGTGCGATGGTCAACGCGTTGACCGTTGGCAGCGAAATCATTTTTGCTGGTGGTCTTATGGGCCGTATTAAAGCATTGGAAGGTGATTATGCGGTAGTGAGCTTAAACAATCATACCGATGTTAAAGTGCAACGTGCGTCCGTGATTTCAGTATTGCCGGCTGGCACCATTGAAAGCGTTTAATTGTCATTTAGAAATTCAATAATTGACAAACTTTTATTGAGCTTAATTGCTGCTAGATATCAATTATTGGTTGTAATGACTGTAAAATGACCGTACATTATTTACGGTCATTTTTCGCTTTACTGTTTACGCTTAACCGTTTTTTGCTTTACTATCATCGCGGATGATCGCAGTGGTGCAGAATTTAGTACGACTACTAACACACAATAGTAGCTCTCCATTTAATCACCTGCCATTGTTATCGCTAACTTCCCATCTGCTAACTTGTGGCCTGCGTCGCCAGTAGTTTATCAACTTAAAGAAGTGATTATGCAATATCCCGCTTGGAAATACTTACTCATCGCCGTCGTGCTTATCATTGCCGGTCTATATGCGGCCCCTAACCTCTATCCTGATGAACCTGCCGTACAGATTACCAGTGCCGCAGCAGGTACACAGCTATCTGAAGGTATTTTGACCCAGTCTAAAAGCTTACTTGAAGAGGCTGGCATCAATAATCATGATGGTACCTTTGAGGGCAACAGCGCGCTGGTGCGTCTCGATAATCCAGTCGATCAGCTAAAAGCTCAGGAAGTGCTGCGTCAGAATTTGGGCGAGGACTATGTGGTCGCACTAAACTTGGCACAAACGACCCCAGAGTGGTTGCGTGATATCGGTGCAAAACCGATGAAACTCGGGCTTGATTTGCGCGGCGGTGTACGTTTTGTACTAGAAGTGGATATGGATAAAGCGCTCGAGCAGCGTTTGACCAGTGCCAGTCGTGATATGCGCCGTGACTTACGTGCTGAGCGTATTGCGGTAAAAGGTATCAAAACCGAAAAACGTGGCGTGGTGCTGCATTTCGCTGATACCGATACCCGTAACCGTGCGCAAAACATCTTACAAGGCTCGATGGGTAATACTTTCACGCTACAGTCTTCGATTGATGAGCAGGGCCCTGCGCTGATTTTAGCGTATAACGATGCCACCTTAGATGAAATCAATAGCTACGCGGTCAACCAAAACTTGACCACCCTACGCAATCGTATTGCTGAGCTTGGCGTGACTGAAGCTTTGGTACAATCGCAAGGTGCTAGCCGTATCGTCGTTGAACTTCCAGGCGTACAAGATACCGCTGAGGCAAAACGTGTCCTTGGTCGTACGGCTAACCTTGAGTTCCGTATGGTTGCTGAAGGTGCTGAAAACTATATGGGCGGTATTCCGCCTGCTGGCACTGAAGCGTTCCCCTTTGAAACACTCGATGGTCCGCCAGTATTGCTTGAGCGTCAAGCGATTGTCACCGGTGATAAAGTCACCAATGCTCAGACAGGCATCGATGAAAATGGCTCGCCTGAAGTCAGCATTACCCTAGATAGTGCTGGTGGCAAGCTCATGCAAAACGCTACCCGTACTGCTGTCGGTAAACAAATGGCGGTGCTGTTTATTGAGAATAAACAACGTATCGCTTATAAAGAAGACCCAGCGACTGGTGAGACGGTTGAAGTACGTACACCGTATGCAGAAACCAAAGTCATTAACCGTGCCAATATCCAAGCGGTACTGGGCTCGTCATTCCGTATTACTGGACTTGACAGTAGCGCTGAAGCGGCTGAGCTTGCCCTTTTACTACGTTCAGGGGCGCTAGCAGCACCGATGTATTTCGTGGAAGAGCGTACGATTGGTCCATCACTCGGTCAAGAAAATATCGAAAAAGGCTTATTCTCTACCCAAGTGGGTTATCTATTAGTTTTCGCCTTTATGATTGTTTTCTATCGCTTATTTGGCGTCATTGCCAACGTGGCCCTAGCAATTAACGTCATTATTATCATTGCTATCATGTCAATCTTAGGCTCATCACTCACCCTACCGGGTATTGCTGGTATTGTCTTGACCATTGGTATGGCGGTCGATGCCAACGTGCTGATCTTTGAGCGGATACGTGAGGAGCTGGCAAATGGTGTCCGGCCAAAATCCGCCATCGTCGCAGGTTTTGACCGTGCTTTTAGTAGTATTTTCGATGCCAATATCACAACCTTACTGGTCGCCTTTATTTTATTTGCGATAGGTACGGGTCCGATTAAAGGCTTTGCGATTACCCTCGCGATTGGTATTGTCAGCTCGCTATTTACCGCCATTTTGGTGACGCGTGCGCTGATACAAATTGCTTACGGCAAGCGCAAATCTATCAAACGTCTGAGCATCGGTTAGGAGAAAACTATGGCTATCGATAATAACAATCCGCTAGAACAAGAAAATAACCCAGATCGAAATGGCTCAAACGGTGAAGCAAATACTACTGGTACGCGCCGCCGTAAAAAACCGCGCCGTGATGGCAAAGGCAGTAATACGCAAGCTAATAATCCTAGAACCTCTAAATTGACCGGTTCAAAAACCCGCCGCGGTGGGAAAGAAAATCAAGCCTTGGCGACCCAAGCATCTGGTAACACAGCAGCGGTTGATCCTAATTTGATGTTAGGTGGTTCTGCCGAAGATGCCGCTGCTTACGCAGAAGGTGGTATCAAAGCCATTGGCGATCAACGTATCATCCCATTTATGAAGTTAGAAAAGCCGATGGCACTTCTATCGCTTCTGATGGTGATTGGCAGTATTATCGCCATCGCCGTTAATGGTCTAAATCTAGGTCTTGATTTTACCGGCGGGGTTTCAGCAGATGTGCGTTATGAGCAGCCTGCTGAGCAAGCCGATGTGGTAAATGCCCTAGCCGATAATGGCTTTGACGATGCGGTCGTACAGTATCTAGGTACGCGCCAAGAGCTTTTAGTACGCTTGCCACCACAGTCAGATAACGTCGATGGACTGAACGCCAGCCTGAGTAAAGCATTAGCATTGCCTAATAATAACGTTGAAATCAGTAACGTTAATATAATCGGTAGCCAAGTCGGTAACGAAATCTACTTAAACTCGGTTATGGCATTGGCATTGGCATTGGCTTGTATGCTTGGCTATGTTGCCCTACGCTTCCAGTTTAAGCTAGCGCTTGGCGCAGTACTGTCGCTATTCCATGATGCGGTGGTAACCATCGGGGTCTTTGCATTATTTGGTTTTCCGTTTGATTTAACTGTCCTAGCTGCTGTACTGGCGTTGATTGGTTACTCGCTGAACGATACGATCGTCGTTTATGACCGTATTCGTGAAAACTTCCGCCGCGTGCGTGGTATCACGCCGCGTCAAACGGTTGATTTGTCATTGACAGAGACGCTGCGCCGTACGATTATGACCATCTCAACGGTACTATTGGTAGTACTAGCGATGTTATTCTTAGGCGGTGATGGCTTATTCTGGTTCTCGGCTGCCCTGTTTATTGGTCTACTTGCTGGTACTTACTCATCTACTTATATCGCAAGCTCGATTCCTCTAGCGATGGGTTTGTCACGTGATGACTTTATCGTTAAAGTAAAGCCTGAGTTTGAAGAAGAAATCGTTACTTTTAATGATCCAAAAATGTATGAGCAAGACTAACGCTTGTATAAAAGCCAATCACTAGACTTTTAGTTGTTTAGCAAACGTTATCACGATAAAAGCACCTAAACTCTAGGTGCTTTTGTCTTTATACTATTTTTATCCATCTTTTAATACTATTCGATAAGTCATCACTAAACTTTTCTGTCTTATTATATGGTTATATAAGCGACTAAGCTATGTCATCTACCCTGCCGCCAAGTGCTATGCCGCCTATTGATACTCGCTATGCGCGTATCATCGCGATTGCCTTACCTGTATTATTGGCTAACCTTGCGATGCCACTACAAAGCGTCATTGATACAGCTATTGTCGGTAATATGAATGACACTGCCAAGCTTGCTGGCATGGGTTTGGCTATTCAGCTGCTGTCTTTGATATTAGTCAGCTTTAACTTTTTGCAATACGCGTCATCTGGACTGTCCGCACAAGCCCTCGGTCAGCTGGCTCATAATGATGCGCATAAACAAACGCAATCGCCGCTGCTATCAATTTTGCAGCGGGCTTTGTTACTTGCGTTTATGATTGGCGCAGTGCTACTTATTGCAAAACCTTGGCTCATTGATTTTGGCTTGCAAGCGCTTTCTGCCAATCCTGATAGCGGTCGTGCAGCCAAAACTTATTTGGACGTCCGTTTTTGGGGCGTTATCGCAGAGCTGATGAATTTTGCCTTTATCGGCTGGTTTGCCGGTCAAGGCAAAACCCGCTATATGCTTTATCAGCAAGGCTTTATCGCCCTGCTTAATATTATTCTGACCTTGTTTTTTGTTTATGTGCTGCAGATGGGCTTGGTTGGGGTAGCATTAGGCACGACCATTGCCTTTTGGCTTGGGGTGGTCTTAGCATTGTGGCTCAGCCGTCGACATCTACAAATCTCTTGGCGCGCGTTATTTAATGCTAATAAAGACCACTTTACCAAACATAAAATGCTTAGGCTATTTTCATTAAATAAAGACATTTTTATCCGTACGCTTATTTTAACCCTAAGCTTTGCTTGGATTACCCGACTGTCGGCCCAAAGCGGCGATGTCATTTTGGCCGCCAATGCTATTTTATTGCAGGTATTAAGCATCTCAGCCTTTGCCCTTGACGGCGTGGCGGTATCGGCAGAAACCTTAAGCGGACAAGCAGCAGGACGACGCGATTGGCCACGTTTTCGCATTATCGTCAAACGCACAGGCGTGGTCAGTTACGGCCTTGCCATGATGCTAAGCGCGATTTGGTGGCTTGCAATGCCAACTTATTTGGATTTTATGACCAATATTGAACCCGTCTTTGCGCTGGCTTATGACTATCATCTTTATGCGGTACTACTGCCACTTGTTGGCGTTGGCGCTTATTGGCTCGATGGAATATTTTTTGGTTTAACGGCTGGTAGCGTCATTCGTAATGCCGCGCTGATATTGGCGCTTATCTTTTTCCCTTTAAGCTGGCTACTCTACCAGCAATGGGATATGACCGGTATTTGGCTTAGCGTTTGGTGCTTATTATTATTAAGATTGATGATTCTTGGTGGGTTTTTATACCGTGCCCATCAAACAGGCAGCTATGAAAAATTGCAGCCTGAAGCTTGACCATTAAAGTAATTAGCTAACATGAGGCGTTTTAAAAAGAAGAAAAGAGATAATCAACGACACATCAAAGTAAGAAAAATTAGAGATTAAGAAAAATTAGGATATCACGTGACTACTCAATCAAATGAGATAAACCAAAATCAAGCCTATTATTACCATTGGGCAGAAGGCTTTAAAAAAAGCTTGCCAGTCGCCATGGGTTATCTGCCAGCAGGCATCGCCTTTGGCGTGCTCGCACAAGTAGCCGGTGTACCAGTGTGGGCGACTATTATGCTAAGTGTAGTCTTATATGCAGGCGCGGCGCAATATGCGTGTTTACCGATGCTAAGTGCTGGGCTACCGATTGGTAATATTGCTACCAACATTGCCGCCATTAACTTGCGTCACGTCTTTTATGGTATGCCGTTATTGCAGTATTTGCCAAAAAATAAAATAGCGAAAACCTACTGTTTATTTGCCCTCACCGATGAAACGTTTTCGGTAATGACCAGTTTGCCAAACGAGTCGCGCCAATCACTCATACTGCCGATTAGTTTGTTTAACCAAAGTTGGTGGGTATTAGCTGGTGCGATTGGTGTAATGATTGGCAGTGCACTCAGTGACTTGGTACCGCATTTGGATTTTGCCTTGGTCTGTTTATTTGCCATTTTAGCTTATGAGCAATTCCAAAGTATCAAACGCTATTTCCCGATTGGCATTGCGGTGATTGCTTTGATGATTGCCTCATTATTTACCAGTAATTGGTTGTTATTAGTAGCGATTACGATTTGTATGCTGCTGATTTTAGCGCGTGGTTTTTGGTTACAGCGCAGTGTGCAAGGAGGCAGCAATGAGCAGTAGTTATTTGATTCTTGCCACACTGGCGATGGCAGCCGTGACCTTTATTACCCGTGCCCTGCCCGCTTTAATACCTAAAAAGCTGCTAGATACACCGTGGCTACATCGCTTAAATGAAAGCTTGCCGCTATCTGTGATGGTATTACTGATTTTAACCAGCCTTTCTTATCAAGGTTTGTCAGGCGATGCTGGCTTCCAAGCTGGCTTAAATAGTGCCGAAGTACATTTATTTATGGCACAAATTGGCGCGTTATTATTGGTGCTACTTATCTATCATCTTAGTCGTCAATTGCTGGTCAGCATGATCGTCGGTATCGCGGCGATTAATGGCTTTTTGTGGTTATTTACGCGTTTTTTAGGCTGATTAAAAATTTAGTGTATAGCGTATATTGACCCTAAAAAAGATACAGCGCGGCTGGGATGAATTTTTCGTAACCTCTGTGATAACAGCAAGCAAGGAAAATTTATACCAGCCGCCTATGGCTGTTTATTCATCATTTTATTTCATACTGACTACGTTTATTTGTGCTAATAAAAAAGGCTGGAATCTTTACGAATCCAGCCTTTTTACTTACTACCATTTTTGAGTTACTTATTCTATTATAACTCTTCTACGCCCATCATATCGACTGGCGTATCAGCAACGATTTGCACGCCTTTTTTGCCTGTTTTGGCGGTGTCGTTACGTTGCTCTTGTAGATGATCGAGATACGCTTCGTTGATTTGCCCAGTAATATAGCAGCCATTAAATACTGCGCAATCAAAGCCTTCAACCTTGCTATGCTTGGTATCTTTTACCGCTTCAATCAAATCGTCCAAATCTTGGAAAATCAAGCGGTCGGCACCGATAATCTCACGTACCTCTTCAACGCTATGACCTGAAGCAATCAGCTCGCTACGCACTGGCATATCGATACCGTAAACGTTTGGATATTTAACCGGCGGTGCAGCACTGGCAAAAAATACCTTACGGGCACCAGCATCACGTGCCATTTGGATAATTTCATGACACGTCGTACCGCGAACGATTGAGTCATCAACCAAGAGGACGTTTTTGCCCTTAAATTCAAGCGGTACGGCGCTTAACTTTTGACGCACGGATTTTTTACGTTGCTGCTGACCTGGCATGATAAAGGTACGACCGATATAGCGGTTTTTCATAAACCCTTCACGGTATTTGACGTTCATCTTTAGCGCCAGCTCCATCGCTGAGGTACGCGAAGTATCAGGAATAGGAATAACCACATCGATATCGTGGTCTTCACCCCATTCAGCAAGGATTTTATCGGCCAGTTTTTCACCCATACGTAGGCGTGATTTATAAACCGAGATATTATCCATAATGGAATCTGGACGGGCAAAATACACATATTCAAAGATACAAGGCGTGTACTCTTTTTGCTCAACGCACTGATGCGTATGCAGTTTATGGTCCAAATCAATAAAGATCGCTTCGCCTGGTTTAACATCACGGACAATGCTAAAGCCTGAACCTGTCAATGCGACTGACTCTGACGCAACCATATATTCTGTGCCGCCGTTAGCAGCCATACGCTTACCAAAAATCAGCGGGCGGATACCGTTTGGATCACGGAAGGCCAGCAAACCATGCCCCGTAATCATAGCAACCACGCCATAAGCGCCTTCAATACGGCTATAAACTGCTGTTACTGCTGCAAAGATATCCGTAGGCGTCGGGTGGGTTTTATTGATATTCTGCATTTCATGCGCAAGCACGTTTAGCAACACCTCAGAATCTGAATCGGTGTTTAAATGACGGCGATCTTCTTGATATAAAGACTTAGCCAAACCTTCAGCATTGGTTAGGTTACCATTGTGCGCAAGGGTAATACCATAAGGCGAGTTGACGTAAAAAGGCTGTGCTTCGGCGCTACTTGAGGTGCCAGCGGTCGGGTAACGGACGTGACCGATACCAAACTTACCCACCAGTTTTAGCATATGACGGTTCATAAACACGTCACGTACCATGCCATTTTCTTTACGTAAATAAAGACGCCCATCCTGTAAAGTCACAATACCTGCCGCATCTTGCCCGCGATGCTGCAACATGGTTAAGGCATCATAAAGAATTTGGTTGACCGGCTCATGAGCTGCGACCCCAACGACTCCACACATAGTTGTATCCTATTTTGTACCACACATTGATAACACAATAACGGCTGATAAGGTTGTCTTAAATGTTTGCCTATCTTTTGCCGCAACGCTGATGATCTTGCTAAGAATAACGACTTACGGACAATAGATAAGGCTAATTATCCATAAGACGAGTTAATGATGATAAATAGAGGTGTATTTTACGAATATTAAAGACGCTTGAATAGTTTTTTTTAAGTGCTTAGCATGCCTTTGGATCTATAAAATTTAAGACTGATTGACCTGATCCCATGCCATCCCAAACATATCTGAGACCAGCTCTTTACCCATGGGCGCATAAGGCAGTAATTCAGGCGCGAGCACTGAGGTTTCCCACTGCGGCATTTGTACCAACAATGGTGCGCTGACGCTAAGCACCACCAAAACCATAAGCACGTTTTTTGCCGCGCCAAGTACCCCGCCCGCCATTTTATCAAGGACGCCAAGACGTAAGGTTTTAAGTACGCCAGAAAACACAAACGCAACCAGATGCATAATGGCTAAAATAGCAATCACAATCACTAAAAACGCCAGCGCCATTTGTAAAACAGGATTCTCTACCATACTTGATAATTGCGGCGCGACCGAACCTGCCAGACGCGTAGCAGCAATAAGTGCGATAAACCAACCGACTAAACCGACAGCTGTCTTAATCAGACCTACCTGAAAACCACGCCATAAGCCAATCAGGACAACCACAGCAATTACAATATCTAAACCACTCATGTTTATCGCCTCATTTGCATCTTATTTGGTGTACTTCAGTGAAGGTGAAAAGCTTGCAGTTTTAACAATCTTAACCTTCCATCGCATCGTAATAGCCACCGATAGATTGAATGCAAGACTGTACCAGTCCCGGCCCTTTATAGATAAGTCCTGAATATAGCTGCACCAAATCTGCACCTGCTTCAATTTTTTTGACGGCTTTGTCACCGCTATCGATACCACCAACGCCAATCAACGTGACCTTACCACCCAACTGGTCAGAGAATTGTTGTAGAATTTGCGTACTAATGTGGCTGACCGGACGACCGGATAAGCCGCCTGCTTGCTCACCATCGGGCAAATCTTCGACACCCACGCGGCTCAACGTGGTATTGGTGGCAATCAAACCATCAATCTCAAAGTCCAGCAACTGCTTAGAGATGTAATCCACTTGTAATGGCTCTAAATCGGGAGCGACTTTTAATACCAATGGTACATAAAAACCATATTCGGTTGCCAGCTGATTGTGGCGATTTTTAATGGTAGCTAATAATTGGGTTAACGCTTCACCGCTTTGTAGGTCGCGCAAATTTTTGGTATTCGGCGAGGAGATATTGACCGTAATATAAGACGCATGCGGATAGACACGCTCTAAGCAATAGACATAATCATCAGCCGCATTTTCAACCGGAGTCGCAGCATTTTTACCAATATTGATACCGATATTGCCTTGGTATTTACAGCGTTTGACGTTTTCAATCAGGTAATCAACGCCTTCGTTATTAAAACCCATGCGGTTAATAATGGCATCGGCTTGTTTGATTCTAAATAGTCTCGGTCGATCATTGCCAACTTGCGGTTTTGGAGTGACCGTACCCACTTCGATAAAACCAAAACCCAACTCTGCTAATGCATCGATATAATCGCCGTTTTTGTCCAAACCGGCGGCAAGCCCAACAGGATTGGCAAACTGTAAGCCCATACAGTCGGTTGGCTGCATTGACTGACCATATACTAAGCCCAACACACGCGCTTTATGAGCTTTATCCAATAAAGACAAGGTCATCTCATGCGCGTGCTCGGGGTCCATATTAAACAAAAAAGGGCGAAGTAAGGCGTAAGACATAGTAATGACAGACCCTGCTTGAAAAGAAAGAATGAATAAGAAAAACGAATGCGGTCAAGCGCTGCGATTATATCAGCTTAACTGAAATAAGACCAAAGTTTCATCAGGAAAATTACGCCCTATCCTGCGAATAAATAAGCGTTAATACTGATAATTGACTGACTTAACCTAGTAAAGAAACCCCTATCAGACAGCATTTTTATCCACATCTACCACTTATTGATATTCATATTCTCAGATTAAGGCACTGGGCGGCCATCAGCAAGCGCAATCCAACCGCGTACAATACGGTACAGATGCCAAATAAAAGTAAAGCCCATAATAACAAAACCTAAAATAGCCAATAATACTGAGCCGATGGCAATGTTGTTGGTTTCAGCGAACATACTGACACCAAAACCGCCTAAGGCAAAGGCGACAATAAGCACCCCAATGGCGAACAGGACAATACTGTACCAAAATGTCTTGATTTGCCAATCAAAATGGGTGGCAAGCCAAGTACCATCCGCATCACGGCGTTTGGCATAGTTCATAAAGATAGGCACAATCCACAATAGCCCAGCGGTAAAGTAGCTGAGCACATAGAGCAAATAGGTGATGTGGTTATATGTCGTCAAAGAGCGGCGCTTATCATCACTCATCGTATTATTAGAATTATTTATCATGCTGTCACTCGTTATGTTCTGTGGTCTGTAGTTATTTTTATTGTGGCAAATTGTCAGGTTTTCAATGTGGTAATTTTTAAAGCGTTAACGTGGTTAAATATTTTTCTTACATAATTGACTAAAAATATTAAGAAGTCACGGTCGCCTGTACTTGAATGGCCTTGGTAACCAAATCTTGTTGCATCGACAGTTGGGTAAATTGCCAACCTTGCTGCTCAAGATTACCGAGTGCACCACTCACCACCGCTTGGCTTGGATGGGTAAAGCTCAGTTGTACCGCATCGCCCGCTGCAATGACCTGCGCATCAGCAATCCCTGAATTATTTAACAGCGCACTGATACGGCTAGCCGGCGGCATCGCTTCAGCGCCATCTGCTGAATTAGTAGCATTTAACGCATTGCTATCAATATTACCAGCTTGGGCACGCAACCAAAAATAATCAGCGACCTGCTCGTGATACTCATTTTTGCTCGCTTTTGCTGCTTGATGGACGCTATAGCCGCCATAGCCACCGACAAATAACAGCAAAAACGCCGACAATAGCAGTAAGGCTAATTGGTCACGCGCAGACAATGCCTGCCAACGTGTCATTAAAATATTTTGATAGCTACTCATGCGCGTTGATAATGCACTGCTTTTAGGGTCAGCCACCATAGTGCTGCGTTTGGCGAGGCGTTGTAATCTTTTCATGGTTACCCTTTATTGCTAACGCTACTATTGTTTTCCACCACATCGACGGTCACTTGACCACTAAACTGCCCTTGCTCATTGCCGTTGACTTGTTCCAACTTAGCATTTAAGCCTTGAGCAACTAACGTATTGGTAAATTGATCAAGACTGCTGCGGTCTGGCGCAATCAGTGTAAAGCTAAGTGCGGTTGGCTGCATGACTAACGCCTGCGCTCGTAATGACGACTGTTTAATCAACGGTGATATACGTGATAATACCGCTATGTGAGCGTTAGGCGCTTGGCTATCACTACGAAGTTTTGGTTGCAATTGCACTTGCAATTTGGTGCGCGTACTAAGCGGCTCATTAGGAAACCAAGACTGGTACTGGGTGGCAATCTCGGTTTTGGTCGCCACTGTCGCCGCCTGATACTGATACCATTGCACACCATCGGTCGCCATTTGTAACACGAGTGCTGACAGCGCTACCATCATTGCCACCCGCAGATACGGTGATAATTGTGAATCGGTCGATTTAATAAAAAAGTTCAGCGCATGACGCTCAGGAATTTCAAGCGGTTTAGGAGCAACTGGTAGCGTGGTTAATAGTAATTGATGCTCGGCAATCATTGCCGCCGTTTGAGTAGTTACTTTGACGGTATCATGCTTGGTTAAATCAATATCATCGAACGCAGGCTCATTAACCATATCAGTAGCGTGGCTCGAATCTACAAAGGCGTCATCAATAGCTGGTAATAGCAGCACTTCACTTAAATGCGGAAAACGCTCAAAGATTAAAGGCAAGTAACTGACTGCCATACCTTGATGTAAGGATTGGCGTAGCAGCGTGGTTTGTTGGTCTTGGTACAATACAATCTGCTGACCTGCGCCCTCTTCTGGCGTTGGCAGTAATAAAAAATCAGGCAATAATGCTACGATGTTCATGCCAGCAAGCTTGGCGCTTTGCTGCCATGCTTCGATATCGCTTTGAGCCAAAGCATAGAGATGATGACTGGTATTTTCAGTCACTTGGCGAATGGCTAATTGTTCAACCGGCGTCAGAGAAGTTTCTTCAAATAAATACTGTTTACCGCTCATACCTAATTGTTTAAGCTGAGCCGTATTTAGCTCAGACTCTACTTGTAAGACATGGCTTGATGGGAAATACAGACAAACCGATTTTTGACTATTGGTTTTATAGCTACCATAGATATCATGTAGCTGTTGCCAGCCGTCGACCAATTGCCATTGTTTTATGTCTTCGTGCCAGACCGCTAGAGGACTGTGCTGCGCTCTTAACCAAACATGTAACACCAAATGTGTCCTTAATTATCAAAGCTGTTGTTTAGAGTCATTGCTGATTAAAGCTGTCATTTATTAAAGCTATGGTCTAGCAAGCATTTAAATGTCTTATGAGCGTGTGTATGATTGATACTAATAAGGTTGTTCTGGAACAAAGCGGTCTATCTCGGTTGCCATACCCGCCAGCACAAAATCCATCTCAAACACGCGCGCTTCTGCTAAAGCAAACGATTCAGGGTAATCACCCGTCAGCAGGCCAGCGATATGAGCAACAATAGACATATGACAGACAACCACCAGACACTCCGTTTCAACATTACCAATGTCGATGAGCGCCTGATGGGCATCGTCGGACGGCGTGATATTCTCTTGTATTTGTGAGGGCACGTTAGGAGCGCGTAACTGTAATGCTGCCAGCGTCTGTTGCGCCCGCTTATAAGGGCTCACAACAAAACAATCAGGTTGATAATGAGTGGTAATATATTCTGCCGTTTCCGCCGCTTGTTTCTGACCAAAATCTGTCAACTGCCGTGCACTGTCTGGGCGCGTCCCATCTTCTGCTTGACCATGACGTACTAAGATAATTTTCATAATCTTAACCACCTTGTGTGTTACGTTTACCTGACTATTTTGATGATAAAGTAATGTTAACAATGAAATAGCTACATTCTGCTAAACGCTTTACTTATTTTCGTCTATTTTATGCTTAGTCTTGCTTGCTGTTTGCATTTGCGCCGTTAGTGCCGCATTACTATGGTCATGCTCCATGACAAACTCAACATCACTACGGAAGCCCGCTTCCATAAGATGTAAGGCGACACCAAGCGCGGCTTTGTCTTCATAAATTACCGCATGCAAGGCATGGGTAATCGGCATATAAATGCCTTCTTTGGTGGCTTTTTCATGTACCTGCTGAATGGTGTTGACGCCTTCAGCGGTTTGACCCAATTTTTTGACCGCCGCATCAATGGTCATACCGCGACCGAGCATATTACCAATACGGTAATTGCGGCTCAGCTCTGAGCTACAAGTGGCATATAAATCACCGACGCCCGACAGACCTAAAAAGGTCAGCGGATTGGCACCGGCATGGACACCAAAACGGCTCATTTCCGCTAAACCGCGCGTTAATATCATGGCTTTGGTATTTTCGCCCACTTCATAAGCTGCCGCCATTCCCATGGCAATGGCATAAATATTTTTTAGCGCGCCACCAAGCTCAACACCGCGAACATCGTCACTGGCAAACACTCTAAAGAAAGCACTATGTAATGCTGCTTGTACCGCATGGCGTAGTGGCTCAGAGTCACTGGCAATGACCGTAGCAGACGGCATATTTTTCATGATTTCAATGGCGAGATTTGGCCCTGACATCACGCCAAAGTTCACTTCCGGCAGCTCATCTTTAATAATATCACTCATCAAAGCAAAGGTATCTTTTTCCATACCCTTGGTCAAAGAGACAATAGATTGCCCGCTAATAAAGGGTGCGATGCTTTTAAGGGTTTCGCGAAACGCGAGGCCTGGGACAGCGATAAAAATAATATCGGTATCTTTGACCGCCGCTTGCAAATCGTGGCTGTATTTGAGCCGATCATCAAGCTTATAACCGGGCAGATATTTTTTATTGGTCTGCGTCTTTGCCATAGCCTTAACAGTACGTTTATTGCGTACCCACAGCGTGGTATCACAGCCATTGCGGGCAGCCAAGTTTGCCATTGCCGTACCAAAGCTACCGCCACCTAAAAATGCCAAACGCAGCTTGGTTGGATTGTTATGGATTTCTGCCATGTTTTTTGCCACCGCAGACTCAACCGCGCTAGGATTTAACTTCTTACGCCCTAGCCCAGATTTGGTGGCACGCTCAATGATACCGGATAGCAAACTGTTTTGTTTTTCAGCACCTTGATTGTCCGTTTGACTGTCCTTTATATTTGCATCTGTCTTTTTATCATTAGCGCTGGTCATATTATTTTATCCGTATTGACTGACTGAATTATGAATAGAATTTGTGCTGAGTATACAGTGAGATTGAGGGTATGTTTCAACAATTATTGATATAGAACCGTTATTTTATTGAAATAACGTGACCAGTTTGGTCATTGTTTTGCTTTGCTGTATCACGTTATAGCAACGCTTACTATTTTGAAACATCGCCGTAATCATAGACCTGTCTGGACGCTATGACTCAAAACGCAGTAATGCCTCAATATCAATCGGCTTGCGCGTGGGCATATCGCACGGACTGCTGCCAGTATAAACAAAAGCCGTGACATAATCATCTGCCCCAACGCCAAAATAGGCTTTGACGGCAGGCTCATTGGCCAATAAACCCGTACGCCAAACTGTGCTAAAACCTTGAGCTTGTAGTGCCAAAATTAAGTTTTGCACTGCCGCGCCGGCACTGAGCATTTGCTCAAAAGGTGGCACTTTTTTATGAACTTGCATGTGGGTGACGACTGTAATAATAACCGGCGCACGCAGTGGCATATTGTAGGTTTTCTTGCGTGATTTCTCAGACATCTCTTCGCCCGCTTGCGCCGCTTGTGCTTCAGCAGCCGCTAAAAAGGCCCGGCCCAAGTCATGACGCGCATTACCTTGAGTGACGATAAAGCGCCATGGCCGCAGTTTTTTATGATCAGGAGCGGTAACCGCACAGTCAATAGCTGCTTTAATCTGAGACTCTGTCGGTGCCGGAATGCTCAGATTGCCGATGCTACGTCTTGATTTAATCCAGTTAATCAGCTGTTCATTGGTTACTTGCGCGTTTACCTCTCTCGGGCTTTCGGCTTGATTTTCTTCGCTATTACTGTTCAGTTCGTTACCGTTATCCATATTATTTTCAGAACTATTCATATTTTATCCTTATTTATTATTATGCAACTGCATTAGCGATATGCCTTACGCCGCTTCTGAGCCTTCGATGCGATGATCCATGCGCAAATAGTCCTCTGACTGCATTTCAAGCAGGCGTGAACGTGTACGCTCAATCTCAAAGGCCAATTTTTGTCCTTGATAAAGCTCGAGAATTGGCTGCTCTGCTCTTACCAATAGTTTGACGCGGCGATCATAAAACTCATCAACCAGATAAATAAAACGGCGGGTCGGATCACGCAAATCATCATCTAAAGCGGGCACAGAATTGATTAACACCGTGCTAAATTCTTTGGCAATCTCGATAAAGTCGGACGCTGAGCGTGGCTCCATACATAAATGACGGAAGTCACAAAATAAAATATCTTCGGTACGGGCATTGATTTTGATTTCGCGACCATTGATGGTAATAGGCGCGTTGCTGATTTTTTGATTGTTAGACAAGCTAGCGAAACGGTTGGCAAGCCAGTGGTGATTGGCTTTGGTCAACGGCGACTCATATAACTCCGCTTGCTGTAAGACACGTAGGCGATAATCAATACCAGAATCAATATTCATCACTGTGGTGTGACGCTCAACTTCGGCGATAGCTGGCATAAAGCGATCACGGTGTAGACCATCTTTATAAAGCCCTGCTGGTTCAATGTTTGATGTGGCGACCAAAGTCACGCCGCGATTAAATAGCATGGTAAACAAATCACCTAAAATCATCGCATCTGAGACGTTGGAGACAAAAAACTCATCAAAACAGATAATCAGTGCTTCTGCATAAATGATATCCGCGACTTTTTCTAGCGGATCGCTTTGACCTTGTAGATTATTTAGCTCTTGATGGACGCGCTGCATGAAGTGGTGAAAATGCTGGCGCATCTTACGCTCAATGGTCAAAGAGTCGTAAAACATATCCATCATCCACGTTTTACCGCGCCCCACCCCGCCCCACATATACAAACCTTTGGGAGCCGCAGGTTTTGACTTTAAAAAGCTAAAAAAGCCTTTTTTTTGCGCCACGCTATCATTAAGCTGATGATACAACCCATCTAAATAGCTCATTGCCTGATATTGCTGCTCATCTCGAGTAAACTCATCAGTGCTAATGGCCTGCTCATAACGTTGCAAGGGAGATAAACTCATAATACGACTCATTATTAGACAAAATAAATATAAAAAGCTAAAAGTATGCTTAGATAAATTGGTTAAGACACCAGCTGGTTTTACTGCGACTCTTTAGAGCCAAAACTATGCTCTTCCAACAAACCTTTTAGCTCAGATAAACGTCCATGGAAAAAATGCCCAGCACCATCAACGATACTAACGGCCAGTCCTAAACGCTCAGCGAATGCTTGCATATTATTTGGGTCAATCACTTCATCAGCATTACCATATATCTCAAAGGTTTTATCAATGGGTAAAGTGATATCACTGCTGTCATTTTTTTCGACTGAGGGCGCGATAAGCGCGACGTTTGCTATTTCAAAATCACCCAGTCCCCAAATATGCGGCGCTACCATGACTTGCTCAGCGACACGTGCTATCACATAACCACCAAAGGAGAAGCCACCTAGCCATAGCTTACGAGCGTTGGTCTGCTCTGCAATCCATTGTAGCACGGTCATCGCATCGACTACTTCACCATCTGCGTAGTCGTGCTCGCCGGTTGACTGGCCAACGCCGCGAAAGTTAAAACGTACCACATGCATGCCGCTATCACGCCCAAAACGATACATGGTCGTGACCACTTTATTGTTCATCGTGCCTTCAAATAACGGATTGGGATGACAAAGCAGCGCCACTGTATCGGTATTCGCATCTTTAGGATTGTCTTGTTGCCATAGCGCGTCGACTTCGAGCACGCCAGCAGGAGCAGGAATCAGTTGCATAAATTTACTTATTGGTTAAAGGTGAATACCTCAATTATCCTAGATATGGTTTATATTTCAAGTAATTTGCTGTGTACCTGCAACGTTGCACACAATAACCGCCTAGACACTCCTTGTCGCAATACGTTAGATTCATACAAGTTGTCGAGTAATATATTGAACTTATAGGAAAAAGGAAACTATTATGAATATTTTTAATAAAACCGCTACTTTAACAGCAACACTGGCTGCGGCTCTGGCTTTGAGTGCCTGTCAAAGCACGCCTTCTTCACCGGTAATTCAGCGCGCTAACTCGATTTATGAAACCACAGGCATCGCTGAGAGCAAAGTAAAAGCCCAGCAAAATGCGATAGACAGTGCGCAAAAAACTTGCGGAAGAAAACAAGTGATTATCGTTGATGATAAAGTCAAATATAACGGTATTTTAAATGAGCAAACGGGCCGTATGGTCGGACAAGCGGGCGCGGTCATCGGTTCAATCTTTGGGACGGGCACGCCAGATTTATCACGTAAAGATGATTATGAGTACATGATTAATTTTCGTTGCCAATAAAGCCGTCATTATTTAGCCTTTAGCCAATAAGTTTGTGAGATAGCTATTATATTCATCTATATTTATCGCGGCTTATTGGCTTTACTTTTTGTAGCGGCACTTTTGGGGTAAACTATCCTGTCTGGTCTTTTATACCTGCAACCTTTACTTTGATGAGTTAATCTAACGTCGTTAACCTTTCAGCCTCGATTACCTTTGGTCTCCTCTTATGCGCAAACCCAATCTAGCAAATATGAAACAAGCCAGCTCTAAAAAAGACAAAGTTTTGGTGCCTGCCAAAGATTTAGCGACCTTGGAAGCTGAACTGGCTGAGCAAGAAAACAGTCTGGAAGTCAGTTTAGAAGATACGGTTTTACGCCTAAGTGATTACTTGTCGGCGGTCGATATGGTCATCAAACAGACCTTTAATCACCGCGTATGGGTTAAAGCTGAAATTCGCAACCTATCAAGCAAAGGTGGGCATTATTACTTTGAGCTGGCAGAAAAAGATGACGACGGCAAAGTTATTGCCAGCTGCCGTGGTAATCTTTGGCGCTTTAAAGCGGCGCGCGTCTTAGCAAAGTTTGAGCGCGCAACCGGTATGCCGCTTGACCGTGATTTGACCGTATTACTCAAAGTATCGGCAGGCTTTCATGCACAATACGGTTTCTCACTGACTATTGAAGATATCGACCCAAGCTATACGTTAGGCGACTTGGCGCGGCAATACGCGGAGATGGTCGACCGCTTGACTGGCGAAGGCTTATTAAACCTCAATCAGCAGCTACCCGTCCCATTTGATATCGAACATGTCTTAGTCATTGCCCCTGAAAAAGCAGCGGGATTGGGCGACTTTCAAGCCGATGCGGACCGCTTAGCTCGTACAGGTGCCTGTCATTTCCATTACCATCACGCCACCTTTCAGGGCAATCACGCACCAAGTGAAATCCGACAAGCTATCGTCAGCGCCCAGCAGCAGTTTTACGACACCTATCAACGCCTGCCAGATTTGTTAGTCATTATCCGTGGTGGCGGCGCGGTTGGTGATTTGGCGTATCTCAATGATTATGAGCTTGCTGCCCTCGTTGCCGAGCAGCCTATCCCTGTCTGGGTTGGTATCGGTCATGAGCGTGATAAAGTGATTTTAGATGAAGTGGCGCATACCAGCTTTGATACGCCATCAAAAGTGATTGCCGCTATCATGGCGCATTTAGCCCAGCTCGTCACGCAAACGCTGCAATACCAAGCGCAAATCAAACAAGCAGCGCAGCGTCAACTGAATATCGCTGAGCAACAAACGACACGCCAGTTGAGTCACATTCAGTCGCAAACGATTGGTCAACTGACCGCCCTGCAAAAAGACAGTGATTATGCTTGGCAGAGTATTCAGCAAAGTGCCCAGCGCCAAGTCAAACAAGCAGCCAGACGAACCAGTGAGCTGCGAGTCCAAACTCAAAATTCTGCTTATCAGCAATTAACCATTGCATCAAGTTATAGCCAAAACCAAAAAAAGACGATTATACATAGTGCGCAGCAGCAGTTGCTACAAGCACGACGTGATAGCGAATATCTGCGCGATATTGTGCTCTTGCATCGTCCTTCTCGCGTGCTTAAACAAGGCTACACCATGCTCACTGATGCAAAAGACAAGCAGATACTGACCAGCAGTACGCAACTTTATGCTGAGAAAACGGTACATATCATCTTAAAAGATGGTAAGGCAAAAGCACAGATTATTGATGTGAAGACCAATTAGTTATAGTCTGTTTGCCATAAAAATACACAGCTGTTGGGATAAATTTTGCGTAGCCTCGAACAGTGACGAAGTCACACAGCAAGCAAGGAAAATTTATAACAGCAGCAGACTCCTGAAACTAAAATATTTAACAACTTTTTATCTACTTTTCTTTCTATGTTTTTTTCTTAAACTAATGTGAATATTAGGAAACCTTATGACAACCCCTACTCGCAAACGTAAAAAAGCCGCCCCAAAGACCTTTAAGGCAGCTTATGTTATTCTAAAAACCAATGCCGCTGAGCTACAGCAACAAGATGAGCCAGATATCGATAATCTGATGACAACGGTTGAGGAATCGATTGCCGCTTATCGCGTTTGCGAAACCCGTATCAATGCCGTGCAGCAAGCGTTAGATGCCGCTTTCGCCGAAGAAGATAGCACAGAGAACAGTGACATTTAAACTAAATTAAGTCAGCTCTATTCTGGCTCATCGACTTCAAAAACTTGGCGCAAATAGGCAAGATAGGTATCATTATTGATCATAGTCTTGCCTGGGCTGTCCGACAATTTGGCAACTGGCTGCCCATTGCACTCAACCAATTTTAGGACGATATTTATCGGGGTGATGCCCATATCGTTGGTCAAATTGGTGCCAATGCCAAAGCTGGTTCTTATTTGACCTTTAAAATATTGATGTAAATTCCACGCCTTATTTAAATCCAATCCATCACTAAAGGTCAAAATCTTGGTTCTTGGGTCTATTTTTAATTTTTTATAATGCGCAATGGCCTTATCGCCCCAAACATACGGGTCGCCGCTATCATGACGCAGACCATCGAACAGCTTGGCAAAATACAAATCAAAGTCGCGTAAAAATGCATCCATCCCAACGACGTCGGTCAGCGCAATACCCAAATCACCACGATATTCATGTACCCACGCTTCAAGTGCCGCTTTTTGTGAATCACGCAAACGCACATCCAATGCCTGAAATGCCTGCATAAACTCATGTGCCATGGTACCAATTGGCGTCATGCCGAGTTTTTTTGCTAAATAAACGTTTGACGTACCGCTGACGATTTTCGGTTCAGCGTTATGTAAAGTCTCAACCACATGCGCTTGCCAAACCTTGCTAAAGCGTCTACGTGTACCAAAATCAGCGACGATAAATGGCGGTGTATTATTATCATATTTTTCCTGTTTTACCGCATACTGATGCAATAACTCAACTTTCTCATCTAGCCTACGTTGCCCTTCTTCAATAACGCTGGCATTTGATAAAGCACTAAAATATAGCTCATTCACAATGGCTAGGACAAATACTTCAAAAAACATTGCCTGAATCATCGGCCCTTCGATGTCAATAAACAAGCGGCCTTTTTCGTCGGTGCTAACGGTGATAAAACGGCGCTTTAACTTAAACAATTCTAGATAATCAACGAAGTCTGAACGCATAAAGCGCAATCCGCGTAAATACTCCAGCTCATCTTCTAAGAATCGCAATTCACACAAGCTGTCTAGCTGTTGCTCTAAATCGTCTTTGATATCCGCCAATGGATACAGCGTATCTTCGTTATTACGGCAGCGAAAACGATAAACGCCATGGGTCTGCGGAAACTGATGTAGCATGGCTTGCAACATAGTAAATTTATATAAGTCGTTATCCAATAACGAGGTAATAATAGGTTCAAAAGGTTTAGAAGTTTGAGTAACGGTCATGTTACAGCCTTAAATACAAAAATGAAAAGTCGCTAAACAAAACGAGCGACGAAATAGGTAGCAATAGTTATCAAGATGCCAAAGTTATCAAAATGCCAATAATAGAAAAGGTTCAGATTTTGAGTATAACGAAGTTTGTCTCATTTTTCATAACTCAACGCTTATAAAAGCAAAACTACAACGATAATAATCGTATTTATCCTTTTACTCTGACTTATAGGTTTGGAATAACAGCCTTGACTTCCTCTCCTCCCTAAAGTGAGGGGATTCCTACTACTAGACGCTCAAGCCCGAGCGCAAGAATATTCTTTGCCGCATTAATATCACGGTCATGAGTGACACCGCACTCGCAAAGCCATTCTCTTATTCCAAGACCCGTCCTACCTTTCGGACTGTTTTGGCGTGAGCCACAACACGAACAAGTTTGGGTGGTGTAACTTTCATTCACCTCAACATAGTGACAACCTGCGTTCTCGCACTTATAGGTCAGTTGCCGCTTAATCTCAAACCAACCGGCGTCATAGACGGACTTGGCTAGCTTGGTTGAGGTAAATGATTTTGATTGAAGTTTGCCAATGATGATTATTTTATTAGTCTTGGTAAGGTTGGTGGTAAATTTATGAATCAAGTCTTGGCGTGTATGTTTAATCTTGGCGTGAATCGCCTTAACTCTTTGTTTGTTTTTAGCCCGCTGAGCAATGCCTAGTTTTTTAGCGTATTGCTGGGTGACTTTGGTTTTTAGTACCTCACCATTACTTGTCGTTGCTGAGTCCCTGCAGCCTAAATCAATACCAGTTTCTCCTGTACCGCACTCAATTTTTGGGTACTCTTTAACGGTGATGCACGCATACCAGTGGCCGCGACTGTCTTGTACAAGCTCACAGGTGTTGATGGTGTAGAGTGCTAGATTATAGCTATCCCACACGTCGATGGTCAGCTTCTTGCCTTTTGATAGGCTAAATTGAATGGTGGATTTAAGAGCTTTTTTACCTGCTTTTTTGACACCTAAATATTTGATTGCTGTTTTTTTAAAAGGAATCCAACCAAGTGATTTGCGCTTAGATTTTGGGTTATTGGTTCGCCAATTTAGTTTGGCTTTTTTGAATTGCTTGCGAGATTTAGTATGGGTTTCGGTGATGGCTTGTAAGGTTTGGCTGTGCAGGTTTAGCAGCTCGCCACTACCTTTTACATAAGCGGCAATATCATAAGCGGAAAAGAAATGATTGGTGCGTTGAAGATGCTTAAAACTCAAGTCATTCACATAGTTCCACACAAAATTAACTGCGCCCGCTAAGGTATTTAGCTGATTGGCGTGTTTGTCTTTGATGCGACACTTGAGCGTTTTCATAGAGTGATTATGGTCTCAATGAGTTTGGTTGACAAGTCTGTTTTAAGGCTGAGCGACAATAACTGACGCCTGATATCCACGCCCTAGAAGGGACATGGTTTTAAGGCGCTTTTTGATAAAAAAGACGCCAAGCATCAGCTTAACGTCTCTTTATGAGTTTAATCATCAATATCAATCATTAAGGTTTTGCAGGCTTTACCAATTTTACCAACGGCGCATAGCCTGACTGCGGCATCACGCTGACTGGGATAAATTGTAGTGCACCGCCATTGATACAATAGCGCAGTCCGCCGCGGTCTTTTGGGCCATCAGGGAATACATGCCCCAAATGCGAGTCTGCTACCCGTGAGCGAATCTCAGTACGCACCATGTTAAAGGCAGTATCCTCATGCTGAGTAATCACTTGCTTATCGATCGGCTTGGTGAAACTTGGCCAACCGCAGCCAGATTGGTATTTATCGGTGGATAAAAATAACGGCTCACCGCTCACCACATCGACGTAAATCCCTGGCGCAAATAAATTATCATACTCATGACTAAACGCACGTTCTGTCGCCGCCTCTTGAGTGATATTGTACTGGGCTTTGGTTAGAGTGTTTTTTAGCGCACCTTTATCAAAGTTTGCATAGCGTTTGGGATCTAAAGTTTCAGCAACCGTGCTGACCGGTGCAAGCTTGGTTCGCGCAGTGCCTTCTGGTTTATCATCGGCAAGGCTTAAATCGACATGACAATAGCCATTTGGATTTTTTGCCAAATAATCTTGATGATACATCTCAGCCAGATAAAAGTTATCTAAAGGCTTATTTTCTACCACGACTTTTTGTTTATACTGGCTTTGGATACGTTTGAGCGCCGCATCAATCACCGCTTTGTCTGCTTTATCAGTGTAATAAACGCCCGAACGATACTGGACGCCGCGATCATTGCCTTGCTTATTGAGGCTGGTTGGATCTATCACGCGCAAGTAGTATTTTAGAATCGTATCAAGATCGGTTTTATCGGCATCGTAAGTAACCTTAACCGTCTCGGCATGACCTGAGCCGCGAATCACTTGCTCATAGCTTGGATTGGCCGTGTCGCCATTGGCATAGCCTGAGACTGCATCGACCACACCTTCGACACGCTCCATATAAGCTTCAACGCCCCAGAAGCAGCCACCTGCTAAATAGATTGAGCGCGTATTAATCGCCTTACCTTTATCGTTATAATAAACGCCATCTTTTTGCTTGATGGTTTCAATTTTACTGTTGTTATTCAATGCTTGGGCGTTTGCCGGTTTGGCATTACCCGCTTTTAGCTCGGCAAAGTCATTATCAGCATTTTCAGCAAGGGCATAGGCTTGCTCTGCTGATATATTACCTTTGACCAAATGCACCAAGTTGCCTTTTTTATCGAGTATCGCCCAGCTTGGATACACTTGCACGCCGAGCTTATTAATCAGCTCACCCGAAGCGTCGGACAATACGGGTAGTTTAGGATAATCAGCTTGCACGCCTGCATACCAAGTCCTAAAATCGCTCTCTGCTTTTTCATTGAGATGACCGGGACTGGCAACGGTAACAAGGTTTAAACCGGCAAACTTAGGATCGGTACGCCACTCTTCGGTTTCTGCAAGCGTGCCTAGACATAACGGGCACCAGCTTGCCCAAAACTTAATCAAGGTAGGTTTATTGGGGTCAATAACCGCCGCACCTGTGTTGCCCAAACCCTTGGTTAATTGCGGTAACGCCTGCATTTGCCCGAGCATATCAGATGGCAGCATATCCCGTGAACTTTTTACGCCGCTGTTTTGGCTACTGGCATTAGCATTGCTCTTAGCATTGTTCTTAGCATTGTTTTCTGCGCTACTCATTTGTCCGCAAGCAACCAAAATCCCTGCACTTAACACCGTCGTTACCCCAAAAGCACTGACATTTTTTAACCAGCGTGCAGCTGCTCGCGGTGACTGTGTCACTAAATCATGAGTGTTGCTGCCCTTATCAGAGCGATTGATATTATGAGACTTATTATCTTGTTTATCAGGTAGCATGAAGAATCCTTTTCACAAAATCTTGCGAGCACCCGCTTAATGATTAATAGTTATTAAGCGTATTCAACAGCAATAAAGCAGAATGAATGTTAGTGAAAGCAAATAGATTGCGAGATATATGAAAATAAAAAGAATGATAACGACATTAGTCTATCTTAATAGTATACATCGCTAGTGGAGTTTACTTTAATAGTAAATAAGTGGTTGCTACACTTTTTTAACAACGCCGTAAGAGTAGTGATATACACAAGTGGCTACAAAGAAATGATGTGAGCAATTATTAATGGGCGATTATATTTATATGAGGATAAAATAGTGAAAAATCAATATTACTAGGCCAATCAATCACTTAATAAGACATTTAATAGTTAATATCAGTTAGATTAAGACTATAAGGTAGTTAACTTTTAGCACCCATAAATTGCACCACATAATCATCAGCGGGATTGTTGCGTAACTCAGTTGCGCTACCAGTTTGTACCAGCCGCCCACCGTTTAAAATACTGATACGCTGACCAACTTTCACCGCCTCATCGATATCATGGGTAATAAAGACGATGGTTTTATTAAGCCGTTCTTGTAAATCAAGTAACTGGTCTTGTAGCTGCGCGCGAATAAGGGGATCAAGTGCGGAAAATGCCTCATCCATCAGTAAGATTGGATTGTCGGTTGCCAACGCCCGTGCCAGTCCCACCCGCTGCTGCATACCGCCAGACAACTCATCAGGATAGCTGCGTTCTAGATTGGGTAGCCCGACCTCATTGAGCCAATAACTTGCCACTTCATGGCGCTCCTTGGTACTCATTTTGCGCACACGTAAACCGTAAGCGACATTTTGTAGCACCGTCATATGAGGCACCAAACCAAAATGCTGAAACACCATACTAACTGTTTGCTGACGATAGTGCTGTAGCTCTTTATCATTGAGTGCTAGGATATTAATAGCAGAAGACTTTTCGTTTCTAGCCGGTAATTGCTCTTCGCTTGCGACCGCTGAATTAGAGACAGTTCCCTCTGTAGATTCTTTCGCGTTAATAGCGGTATCAACCCAAATTTTTCCGCTAGTTGGATCAATCAAACGATTGATATGGCGTATCAAGGTTGATTTACCAGAGCCTGACAAACCCATAATACAATGCAGCTCGCCCGCTTTAACGCTTAAATTGATATCATAAAGACCGACCGAATAGCCAGTCTGCTTTTTTACGGCAATGCTGTCCATACCTTCTGCCAATAATGCCAAGGCCGACTGCGCTTGCGAGCTATTGGCATTATAAATCTTGCTGATATTTTCTAATTGAATATGGTTCATTGTGGCTCTCATTTTTTATTTTTATGATTCATCATTAACCAATCGGGCGTCTGCCCGCATCAATGGTTTTTTGCCGCGCGCGTTTTCCTTGCCCAAAGGCCTGCGTAATACGGTCAATAATGATGGCGACAATGACAATAGCAGTACCCGCTTGTAAGCCTTGACCGATATTAAGCGTTTGAATCGATTGCAACACATCTTCACCAAGACCCGGCGCGCCAATCATAGAAGCTAACACCACCATAGACAGCGACATCATGACCGCTTGATTAATACCCGCCATGATACTAGGCAGCGCTTGTGGCAACTTAATCCAAATCAGCAGCTGCAAATGCGTGCTACCAAATGAGCGCCCTGCTTCGACCATTTCATGGTTGACCTGGGTAATTCCCAAAGTGGTCAGACGAATCAGCGGCGGCAAGGCATAAATAATGGTGGCAAATAGCGCGGGCACTTTGCCGATGCCAAATAACATCAGAACGGGTATTAAATAGACAAAGCTTGGCATGGTCTGCATCACATCGAGTATCGGTGTGATAATTTTACGCAAGATTTTACTACCAGACATGGCGATACCGATTGGAATACCAACCACCACCGTGACCAACACTGAGACAATGAGCAGCGCAAAGGTATCAATCAATGCGCCCCATAATCCAAACGCACCAATTAGAAATAATCCGACGCCACATGCCAGCGCAAACCATATTTTACGAACGCCAAACCATGCTAAAACGGTTACGAGCGTAATGATTAGCCACGGCGGCATAAAGGTTAAAAAGCGTTCAATGGGCAACAATAGATAGGTTAAAGCGGCGCTACTAACACTGCGAAAAACGTCACCATAGTTTCTAACCACAGTCGCTAAGACGTTATTGAGCGACGTTTCAAGCGACCATGCAGGAAAGCTTGAAGACACGCTGAATAAGTTAGCGGTATTATTGTTTGTTGATCTATTTGAGGCAGCGTTATTTGATAAAGCACTACCGTTCAGGCTCATCCCAAGCGTTGCTGCCATCTTCTGCGCCGCTTCTGGCGTTATCCACGTCTGCCAAATATCAGGATTTTGATGTAAAAATACCAGCGCTTGCTCATCACCGCTGCGCTTGTTTTCATTCATCTCTAAAATAGCGCCGTTGAGCTGATCCGGGGTAAATTTAACTTGTTTAAAAAAATCAGTCAGCTCAGGATTAGATTGTATAAAAGGCGTTGATACCGCGATACTCAAAGGAGAAACAGGAAAGCCTGAGATGCAATCAGAAGTACCATCAGCTATTAATAAATCTTGCCAACAGGCATCATCGTGCGCAGGGAACTCTAAAGGCACAAAGTCGTATTTTGCCATGAGCCCAGTCGGTTGCCAGTAATAAAATAATAAGGGTTTATGTTGTTCAAAAGCAGAGGATATTTCGGCATCAAGCGCAGCGCCTGTACCGGGGTGGACACTGTTAAAAGTCTTATCTAAACCGGTATTTTTTAATAAACGGGTATTAAAAATCTCACATGCCCATCCTGACGGACAGTTCATAAAGCGCGACTTACTCGGGTCTTCAGGATCTTTAAATAGCTCAGCGTATTTGGGCAAATCTTGATAACGACGCAGACCGGGATTTTCCTCTAGGACATATTTGGGCGCATACCAACCTTGAGTCGCACCGCCCTCAAGCGTATCGCCAATAATGGCCACCTTTTTGTCCTCGATCGCTTGCTCTAAAATCGGCGAGCGCCCTATCCACTGTTCGCCGATTACTTGGATATCATCTTGCAGCAGAGCATTTTCAAGCGCCGGACCAGCACCCGGTACCTCAGTCACTTGGCAGCCATAGCCGTTTTCAGTGATATATTTCAACACCCCAGTGGTAAATTGCCCACTCTCCCACGTAAGCGCGCCAAATTTAATCGGCGCATCACAACTTAATACAGCAGCAGATACGGGCAACGACAATATGAGTGAGCTTATTAACAATAAGCTAAAAGCAATCCATTGGCGCACGGCAGATCCTATTTATCGTTATTATTCTTGAAATTATTTCTAAGTTTAGTAAAGCTTATTTTTACACCTAAAGTCTGTTGTTTATTATTAATTTATTTACTTAGAGTGCGTCTAAAAACTAGCACCATTTTGTTTAGGTGGTCTACAAAGTGTAGCGATTTATAGATAAGATGACAAATGCTCATTCATTCTAAAAAGCGGTTTTTAACTACTTATTTTGAATGTTCTGAAGGTAATGGATTAACTTTTAGATAAAAAATAGCACCTACCTGAGTAGATGCTATTTTTTATAACGCTACTTATTTAGAGCGTATTGTTATTTTAAAAACAGTGCCATGGCTTTTTTAAATACACCACCATACGGCGGCAATAAAATATTAAGACCATTGAGCTTCGATTGTATGAATACCGGCTTCATATGACTAAGTCGCTCAAAACCAGCTTTACCGTGGTAAGAGCCCGTACCTGAGTGCCCAACCCCGCCGAACGGCAAGTCATGCTGCGCCACATGCATAATGACTTCATTGATACACAGACCGCCTGACACCGTATTGTTACGCACCTGATCTATCTCGCTGCTGTTGTCACCAAAGACATAAAGTGCCAACGGGCGTGGACGCTCATTGATAAAATCAATAGCATCATCGAGAGTGTCATAGTGCATCAAGGGCAAAATCGGCGCAAAAATCTCGTTTTGCATCAGCTCACTATCAGGCGCAGGCTCTTTGACAATCACTGGCGGCATCAGGCGGCTGTCGTGATCAGCATCTGCATCCGTCAACTGATGGATATGGTCATCTTCTAGATCATCGAGATAGCCTTTGACGCGTTTAAACTGCTCGCCGTTGATGATGTGCGAGTAATCAGGATTGTCTGCAATATTGGGATAATGCTTTTCCATCCACTCTTTTGCCAGACGGGTAAATTCCTCATGATATTGACGTTGAACCAATACATAATCAGGCGCAATACAGGTTTGACCCGCATTAAGCGTTTTACCCATCATCACGCGATTAACAGCGTTTTCTAAATTAGCACCTTCTAAAACGACAACCGGCGACTTACCACCCAGCTCAAGGGTGACTGGCGTTAAGTTCGGTGCCGCCGCCGCCATGACTTTTTTGCCGACCGCAGTCGAGCCAGTATACAATAAATGGTCAAAAGGCAGTTTACTAAAGGCTTCGGCAATCTCAACTTCGCCAATCACCACAGAAACCATATCCGGTGAAAAATAACGCGAAATAGTCTCAGCAAAGGTTTGAGCAAATTGCGGTGCCGCCTCGCTCATCTTAATCATAATGCGATTGCCCGCTACCAGCGCATCAATCATCGGTCCGACTGCTAAAAATAGCGGGTAATTCCAAGGCACCATAATACCGACCACGCCAAGCGGCTGCGGCTGAATCTCATTATGAGCTGGCATATAAAGCGCTGAAATCGATACCCGCTGCGGCTTCATCCATTTTTTACCATTCTTTTTTGCATGGCTAATACCGGTAAAGCTTGGAAATAGCTCAGCAAACTGTGTTTCGGACTCACTGCGATAGCCAAAATCGGCACTAATCGCTTTGGCAAGTAGCGCTTGGTTGTCGCTTAGCATCACCTCTAAATTATCGAGTTGATTTTCACGCGTGGTCCAATCATTGATAGGCTGCGTGCGGCTCAGCTTTTGTAAGCGCGCAAATTGCGCTTGCATATCAGCGACCGTTTTAATGATACTAAGAGACTCATCTGCATTATGAGCATGATTTGGTTTTTGAGTTTGATTGGTTGGCGTAGACTCATTTTGAGAGGGTGTATTTTGATTACTATCAGTCATTTGTCTTCCTTGTTATGAGCGTTAGAGTCAGTACGCTATTATCGATTTAGGACTCTGAATCTATGGTCGTTAAAATAAGCAGTCTCTAAAGTACGAAAAGCGCCTGAGATTCCATTCAATGCTGCTAAACAGTATTTTATTCAATGCCGTTTAATGTAGCGCATTGTCCAATCAATGAACAGCACCTTTGATTGACTACTGGGTTTGTATGAAATACGTGTCAGGCAAGGGTTATATTGCCGCAATTTAACCGTATTTTTAACGCAGCTCGGACAATTAATTCATACATTAAACAGCAAAATTTAGATTTGGGCACAAAAGCTAAAACTGCTACACTAAATATCAATAAGAAGCCCCTTTTTTAATAACAAAACCATAAGACAATCACTCTCATGCAAAATACCGCGCAACCACTCAATGATATGCTGGTCAGCAAATCACTTTCAGCTGCTGATTATGTTCCCACCCTTGATGCTATGCTATCGCGTACGTTAGCGCGTATCGCGCTGAAAAAAGAGCAAGGTCTACGCACGCCTGACGAGCTTTGGATTGTCGATCACAATGATGTCTATACGCTTGGACAAGCCGGTAAAGAAGAGCATATCTTACAACGTACCAATACGCCGATTATCAAGACCGACCGCGGCGGTCAGGTGACATGGCACGGGCATGGACAGTTGGTTATCTATTGGTTGTTTGATCTGGACAGTTTGGGCTGGAGTGTGCGCAACATGGTATCGCACGCCGAGCAAGCGATTGAAGACGTAGTCAATGACTGCCTAAAGAGCCATGCGTCTAATAGTAGTCTTATCAGCGCTCATGCCCGCCGCGATGCGCCCGGGGTTTATTTATATAGCCATCTGAATACTGCCAGCAATGACAAGGCTCAACCACTCACTGAGCTTCCGATTGATGACGCCATTATGCTGGGTAAAATCGCTTCACTTGGCTTTAAAATCAAGCATGGTTTTAGTTATCATGGGGTCGCGATTAATTTAGATTGTGATTTATCGGCCTTTAATGCCATTAACCCTTGCGGCTATGCGGGCATGCAAATGTTACGACTGGCTGACTTTGCCGCCATGGATAAGCAAGCGCAGGATAAACAACTGGCAGCGCAGGCAGCAGAGCAATCTATGCCAGCAATGACCAACTGTTTAAGCTATGAACAAGTGACGCAAAAACTTATCTCTAATATTGCCAAGCGTCATGCTGGACATATCCAATTACGTGCCCTCGCTCCTAAATAGTTTTTAATTACTGTTTTTGCATAATCCTTTTTTGCATAATATCGTGCACGCTTAGACTTAAGCATTATGAGAAAATTTGAGTCAAACTTGTTATAATCGCAGGCGCACAAATTGGGCGCAGCAAAAACCTTAGCGCGCCAACATTTAACCCTTTATCATTGAAGCATTCATAACAAAAGCACCTTGGAGCAATTTATGGCAGATTTTAATAAAATTTTGGACGCAGGCGACGTCGATGGCGGCATCATTAATGTGGTCGTAGAAATCCCAACTGGTAGCAGCCATAAAATTGAGTGGAATCGCGAATTGGCAGTTTTTGAGCTTGACCGTGTTGATCCGCAGATTTTTGCCAAACCTTGTAACTATGGTTTTATCCCACAAACCCTTGATGAAGATGGCGATGAGTTAGATGCGCTTATCATCACAGAACAGCCTTTACCGACTGGTATTTTCTTAAAAGCAAAAGTCATTGGCGTCATGAAATTCGTTGATGATGGCGAAGTTGATGACAAAATCGTCGTCGTACCGGCTGACGACCGTGATACAGGCAATGCTTATAACAGCCTAGAAGACTTACCAAAGCAGCTTATCAACCAATTACAATTCCATTTTAGCCATTATAAAGACCTTAAAAAAGCCGGTACAACGGTGGTCGAATCTTGGGGTGACGTCGCAGAAGCTAAAGAAGTCATCAAAGAGTCTATCCAACGCTGGAAAGACCTATAAATTGTCCTAGATAATTTATAAGAAGCGTTTATTGCCATTTTTTTATTAAAATAGGATAAGCGCCATGAAAATACCGCAGACATGATAATGGTTGCGGTATTTTTTTGCTTGAATTTTGCGCCGATAAAATGGTTATAATACCCTCACCTACCTAGTATCACACCCAAATAAGGACTGTCATGTTTGACTCTGATTCAGGCTCAACGCCCGCCAATAAAAAACTGCCAAAAGCCGTTATGATGATGGTCGAAAAAGGCAATTTGGTGCAGGCAATTAAAACCTTGGCCGCTGATGAAAATATCAGTATGGATGCCGCCAAATCTCGCATAGATGCTTATGAGCTTGCGCTAAAGAACCAGCAGCAGCAAACCCTCACGACTATCGCCAACAAACAAGGTATCCCAAGCCAAGCCTTTAGCTTTGATAGAGAACAAGTTGAAGAAGAGACAGAGCGTCTGACAAAGACTCGCGTTAAAACCACGCCAACGGAGCAAGGCTTCCAAAGTCTACAAGATGGTGTCGACAGTCAGCTCAATGATTTGGGCTATAAAAAACCGCTTATTCCTTATTGGGCAAAGCGGCTATTGGTCATTGCTGCGGTGATGGCAGGGTTATTTTGGATAATGTGGCGTGTGTTTGGCTAGTCTGTTATAAGTGGTCTATTAATAGGTTTGAAGAGTGAAAGGACTGGTTTCGTTGGGAATATCTTCCTGCACGGCTAAATGTATATTGCCGTATGGAGGATTGGGAATGGCTTGCCCATAGCTAAAGGCTCAAGTCTTAATTAGGGAGCTGTATCAATCCTACACCCTTATAAGCATGAGTATTAACAGGCCTTTTCTTAAACTGAGAAACGTTTTTTAAGACAGCCAGTCATTTCGAACTCCCACGCCTTGAGCAGATTAAACTTTGTGCCAATCTTCAATGGCTTTGTAACCTGCTTCCAATCCCACATCGTAGCTATAACGGATCTTAGCTTTGTTTTTGGACAATCGACTTGCCATATTTTTTAAGTCAGGTGGGCAAACCTCTACGATTTTTTGTGAGGATGCAGAATGTAAAAATTGTACAGCCGCATTATAACGTTCTGTTCGTGCCAACAAGCTTTGGGCAAAACCCTGGCGTTGCTTAGAAAAATACTTGGCCAATAACTGATCACCTTTGTGACTTGCTTTATAGTAATCTTTAGGACGAGTACGGATAACCATCAGCTTAGCAACCCCCTCTTGTTGAGCAGCCCAATGTACAGGTAAAGCATCGGCCACGCCCCCATCAAAATATGGCTCGCCAGATATTTCTACTGCTTGTCGGGTGAGCACGGGAATAGAACTTGATGCTCTTAGACCATCCAAAATATTGTCCTCACAAGCTTTTATATAGGTCGCTTCACCTGAAACAGCGTGTGTTAGCACCATGTAAAATTCAGCATTATTAGTCAATAATTGTGCCTGATTCAGTGGATATTCTTGTTCCACCACGTTCCACATCCATTTCAAATCCAGTAAATCACCGCCTTTAAAAAAACGGCCATAATGAATAAACTCAGATCGCAGTGAATGATCTAGATAAATATGCAGGGTGCGACCTTGTTGTTCAGCTAAATAGTTAGCAACATTGGTAGAGCCTGAGGACACGCCCACACAAAGATCAAAAGGGTTGAAATGTTGTTGTAAAAATGCGTCTAAAACGCCACTGGTAAATGCGCCGCGCATTCCACCACCCTCTACTACTAGTGCTTGCCGTTGGTGTTTAAGCATTGAAAACCTCGAGTTAATCATTATAAATACCCTATTGAGTACGCTAAGCCAACCTATCAAAAAATATTACAAGCAGCGTTAGCGTCAATAAAAACCCCTGCTTTACTCATTGATATAAGCATTCATACTTTTTAGAGCGTTAAAAAAGGACACCGAAGTATCCTTTTTCCATTTTAGGTCAAGGTGAAATAAACCTACTCTAATGATGCTCACCCGGTAGAATTCTGGCAAAAGCACGCTGCGCGATATTTGGTTTTTTATCACTCGTTAATCCCGCACGGGTACTTGGGAAAATACGGTAACCCATCGATTGAATACCAACGTTGATCGCTGGTGCTAATGAATAAGTCGCCGAGGCAAACTTACCCATGTTACTGGCAATACTGTTTGGTTTATGGACAATCGCTTTGGCGACCATCATCGCCGCTTCATCAGGCATCAGCGCAGGCATGTAGCGGTATAACTTAGTGGGCTCAATCATCGGCGTACGCACCAATGGCATAAAGATATTGGTAATGGTGACATTATCGCCTTTTACTTCAGCAGCCAAGCAGCGACTAAAGGCATCCAATGCCGATTTTGAAGCGACATAAGCGGCAAAACGCGGGCTATTCGCCAGCACACCAATCGATGATATATTAACAATTTGACCAGTCTGACGTTCAATCATCGTCGGCAAAAACCCAAGCACTATTTTAACCGCGCCAAAGTAATTGATATCCATGGTACGCTCAAAATCATGGAAGCGATCTATAGACTCGTGCACCGAGCGGCGAATTGAGCGACCGGCATTATTAACCAAGACATCTACATGACCGAAATCTGCCAAAATTTGCGCGCTGACTTTTTCTATATCATCCATATTGGTCAGATCACAAGGGTAATAAGTAGCTTTACCACCAAGCTCCTCGATACTGTCTTTCACAGCTTTTAATTTGTCTTCAGTACGTGCCAGCAAGATCACATGAGCACCGCATTCACTGAGCAAATAGGCCGTACGCTCACCAATACCACTTGATGCCCCTGTGATAATAATATGCTTATCTTTGACTGCTTTGCTGATTGCTTTTTTTGAGGGGTTGACCATAAAAGATCCTTTTCGTAAATGATACTTCCGTTAATGTTCGCCTAAAGCATAACAAATATAATTGGATTGAAGTTAATAAATAAGCCGTAAAATGCATTTAATATCATGAATATTAGCAGTTAGGTATTTATTATCAAGTGGATTGCTTAAACTGACCGTTTTTTCTTGCTATTCGTGCGCGTGTAAAAAGTCTTCGACCACGCGAAACTGCCCAGCGGTACTCTCTTCACCATACATGGCTTGGCGAAAAGCGTTGGAATTAGGGATGCCGGTGGTATACCACGCAATGTGCTTGCGAGCAATTCGGCAGCCTGAATATTCGCCGTAAAACTCATATAGCTCTTGCAAATGCGCTAGGACAATCTCTTTTATCTCGCTCACACTAGGTGCAGCAAGCACTTCTCCTGAGCGCAAAAAATGCTCGATATCGCGAAATATCCAAGGCTGCCCTTGCGCAGCACGCCCTATCATCACCGCATCACAACCGGTCAGCTCATAGACACGCTGCGCTTTTTGCGCGCTATCGATATCGCCATTGGCAATCACAGGGATATTAATGCTTTCTTTGACTTCGCGAATCAGCTCATAACGCGCTTCCCCAGTATACATATCCTCACGCGTTCGACCATGAATGGCAATCGCAGCAATACCCGCCTGCTCTGCTCGCTTGGCCACGCGCAAAATATTTTCGCGGCCATTTTCAAACCCCAAACGCGTTTTTAAGGTCACAGGAGCATCAACGGCTCCTACCGCCGCATCCAGTAAGCGCGCGACCAAATCTTCGTCTTGCAAGAGCGCAGATCCTGCCAATTTACGGCACACTTTTTTGGCCGGGCAGCCCATATTGACATCAATAATCTGCGCGCCATTATCAATTTGATAACGTGCCGCTTCTGCCAATTTATCCGGTTCTGCGCCCGCTATCTGCGCAGAAATAGGCGCTATTTCGTTATCAAAATTGGCGCGGTAGAGCGATTTTTTGCGCGCATAAAGTGCAGTATCAGCGATGATCATCTCACTAACGGCATGCCCTGCGCCAAAGGATTTACAAAGTCTACGAAACGGATTATCCGTCACGCCAGCCATCGGTGCGACCATCAGACGATTTTCAATCGTCAAGCCGCCAATAACCAAGGGCTGCAATAAAGGATGGTCATTATTAGCTTCTGCTGATGCTTGATTAGACACGGGATTATTTATAAGCATAAAAAACGGCTTGATTCGTAGTGAAAACAAGCCGTTATTCTAAGGGTTCTTAACTTTATTGCAAGTGATAGAGGCAATCATTTGCTTAGCGCACGTCAAGGAAAAAATGCCTATTTATCAAAAACACTGCCCTGCTCTAAGGTAATATCATTATCATGTACTTGCATACGCCACGGCAAAATGTCAGGAGATATATTAATAAAGTGCAAATATTTTTCAAACTGATCAATAATATCGTTAATCACTGAATCTGATTGATAGCCATATAAGTCATAGGTTTGCCCGCCGCGGCGTAGATAAACTTCCGCCCGATAATGATGCTCTTGCGGCAGTTTACTCGCCATCTCTTCCGTATAATAATCTGGCACTTCATGCTCCGATAAACGCACTTCGTACCAAAACTCGACGTTATCGCCGCCTCTGAGCTCAAATACCACGCGGTCATTGACTTCATCAAAATTCACCTCAGGCAACCAACCCGTTTCGGCAAACTTTTCAGCAACCTCATGCATCGACGATAAAACCGTTCCTTTAATATAACCCAAAACTTTATCGCGCGTTGGCTGCTGGGTTATATAGTCAATGCGGTCACGCCATGCATCTAGTTTCAACAGATGCGGCGGCAGATGATTGTCACTGGCCAGGCTTTGATTGCGATGACCTTCGATACGCAGCGCTCGCCACATGCCAAACATCGCAATCAAAATAATAATCGTAAAGGGCAAGGCGCTAACAATTGCCGCTGTTTGCAGCGCTTGCAGGCCACCTGCTAAGAGCAACGCCGAGGCAACAACGCCAAGTATCAATACCCAAAACGTACGCTGCCATGCCGGCGTATCACTGCGCCCGCCCGCTGCGAGCGAGTCAATCACCAATGAACCTGAATCGGATGAGGTGATAAAAAAGGTAATGATAAGTACCACAGCCAGTACAGATACCACTTGGGTAAACGGTAGATTCTCAAGCAGTTTAAATAAAGCAATCGCTTGGTTATTTTGCACTTCAGTAATCAGCGATTCATAGCCTTGAACCATAATCATATTTAGTGCTGTATCACCAAACACCGCAAACCAAAAGAAAGTAAAGATGGTAGGTACTAGCATCACGCCAACGATAAACTCGCGAATGGTACGACCACGACTAATCTTGGCAATAAAAATACCGACGAAAGGCGACCAAGAAATCGTCCATGCAAAAATAAATAGCGTCCAACTGGTTATCCAATCGCCTTGCTGATAGGCCTGCAGACTAAAGGTACGCTCGACAATATTACCTAGATAACTACCCGTGTTTTCCATAAAGGCGTTGAGAATAAATATCGTCGGCCCTACCGCAAATACAAATAGCATCAGCGCCGTTGCCAGTATCATATTCAAGATAGATAAGCGTTTGACTCCTTTGTCCATACCTGCAAGCACTGATATCAAGGCCAGCCCCGTAATCAAGACAATGGCGATTACTTGCACGGTTGTATTGACTGGAATGCTTGGTAATAGGTAATGGAGTCCCGTATTTATTTGCGACACTGAAATGCCAAGACTGGTGGCCAAACCAAATAAAGTACCTAAAATGGCGAACACATCAACCGCATGACCAATAGGCCCATGAATTTTTTCACCGATGATGGGGTACAGCGTCGAGCGCATTGATAGCGGCAAACCGTGACGAAAAGCAAAATACGCTAGCGTCAAGGCCACGACGCCATTAATTGCCCAAATATGGAAACCCCAATGGAAGTAAGCAATCTGCATGGCTTCTTTTGCCGCAGCTATAGTTTGTGGCTCTGATAGCGGCGGCGAGGCAAAATGCGTCACTGGCTCCGCTACCCCATAAAATAACAAAGCAATCCCGTACCCTGCCGAAAACAACATCGCAAACCATTCAATAAAATTGTACTGCGCCTCACCATGGTCAGGCCCTAGTTTGATACTGCCATAAGGCGAAAATGCGAGCACCACCACAAACATCAAAAACAGCGCGGTTGCTAGCATATAAAACCAGCCGAATGTCTCGGTGGTAAATTCTAGTACTTGGACAAACAAATCACTCGCCAGCTGTGGGTTGACCGATGTCCCCACTACCAGCAATAACATGACAATGGCCGTCGGTATAAATACTGGCATCAAAATAGTAGAGCGAGGTTTACTCATAAAAAATTCTCAAAAAATCTTAAATTTGGGTATGCGTCTAATATTGTTATATAACGCCCAGTTATTCAAATAAATTTTAAATCACTGAGCCAATAGTTACATTACCTAATGATGGTAAAAAATATTGCTTTGTTTATTAATATTGAAAAACATCGCTATTTAACGAAAAAAGACAGCTGCTTAGCTGCCTTTTTTATCGCACGAATACACATTTATTTATCGAACACACTGCCTTGCTCCAGCGTGATGTCATCATCATGTTGCTGCATACGCCACGGCAAGATATTTGGCGAAACATTGACAAAGTGTAGATACTTTTCAAACTGATCGATAATGTCATTAATCACAGATTCAGACTGATAGCCATATAAATCATAGGTCTGACCACCGCGGCGCAGATAGACTTCGGCGCGATGATGATGCTCTTGTGGTAATTCATTGGCCATGTCTTCGGTATAATAATCAGGCACCTCGTGCTCTGACAAGCGCACTTCGTACCAGAATTCCACATTATCCCCGCGTCTTAGTTCTAGTACGGCGCGATTATTAATCTCATCATAATTAACCTCAGGCAACCAGCCGGTTTCGGCAAATTTCTCTGCCACCTCTTGCATCGACGATAGCACTGTACCTTTAATATAACCCAGCACTTTATCGCGCGTTGGCTGATTGGTCATATAATCAATACGGTCACGCCAAGCGTCTAGTTTTAACAGATGCGGCGGTAAATGATTGTCGTTGGCCAAACTCTCGTTACGATGGCCTTCAATACGCAGCGCTCGCCACATACCAAAGGTCGAGATCAAAATAATCACTGCAAACGGCAAGGCACTGACGATAGCGGCAGTTTGTAATGCACTCAAACCACCTGCGATAAGTAGCACCGCCGCGACAGCACCCTCAGTGACAACCCAAAACGTACGCTGCCACCAAGGCGTATCGCTACGTCCACCCGCCGCGAGCGAGTCAATCACCAATGAGCCTGAATCTGACGAAGTCACAAAAAAGGTAATGATCAATAGCACGGTCAATGACGAGACAATCTGAGTAAATGGTAGTTGCTCTAAAAGCTTAAATAACGCAATGGCTTGGTTGTTTTGTACCTCGCTAATCAGTGCCTCATAACCATCGACCATTATCATGTGTAGCGCAGTATCACCGAATACCGAGAACCAGAAAAAGGTAAACAACGTTGGCACCAGCATTACACCAAGAACAAACTCACGAATGGTACGTCCACGACTAATCTTGGCGATAAATAGCCCAACAAAAGGCGCCCAAGCAATGGTCCATGCAAAAATAAACAGCGTCCAGCTACCGATCCAATCGCTCGATTGATAGGCTTGTAAACTAAAGGTACGCTCGACGATATTACCCAAATAACTACCTGTGTTTTCCATAAAGGCATTTAGAATAAATACTGAAGGTCCAACAACAAATACAAATAGCATCAAGGCAGTGGCGAGCACCATGTTTAATATAGATAAGCGCTTTACCCCTTTGTCCATACCTGCCAATACCGAAACGAGCGCTGCGGCCGTTACCAAGGCAATGATAATCACTTGTACCGTGGTACTGACTGGCACCGTATTTGGCAACAGATAATTTAAACCTGCATTAATTTGCGCGACTGACAATCCCAAACTGGTGGCGATACCAAACATAGTACCGACGATCGCAAACACATCGACGGTATGCCCAATGGGACCATGGATTTTGTCACCGATTAGTGGATAGAGCGTTGAGCGCACGGACAATGGCAGACCATGCCGAAACGAGAAGTACGCCAGTGACAAGCCAACCACACCATAAATCGCCCAAATATGAAAACCCCAGTGGAAATAAGCAATTTGCATCGCCTCTTTTGCCGCCGCAATAGTTTGCGGTGTGGACAGGGGTGGACTGGCGAAATGTAATACTGGCTCTGCAACGCCATAAAACAGTAAGGCAATGCCATACCCCGCTGAGAATAGCATGGCAAACCATTCAAGGAAGTTATATTCAGCATCCGCGTGGTCAGGGCCCAACTTAATACTGCCATACGGCGAGAAGGCTAAGGCAATAATAAACATCAAAAATATGGCAACTGCCAACATATAAAACCATCCGAAAGTATCGGTGGTAAAAGCCAGAACTTTGCTGAACAACTCACCCGCAGCTTCAGGGTTGAGGGCTGTGCCAATCACTAATAACAACATAATGGTTGCGGCTGGCACGAATACTGGCAACAAAATAGTAGAGCGAGGTAATTTACTCATAAAAAATGATGTCCTCAAAAAATAACAATAAATATGAAAGCTAAATACAACAAGAGAAGTAAGATCGCCTACTTTATAAATTTGTATGAATAGAGGCAGTATCTCGTTCGGCTCTTATTAAACCGTTTATAAAACAAATATAATTTTTATCACACTCTCTGCAAAAACCCTAGGCAAGTGCCTGACTCGTAACACTATTTTAACGTTTGTTACATGACTATTACTCAGCAATAAAAAAGGCAACTTGTTAGCTGCCTTTTTTTTGATGATTGCATTATGAATGGTCAATTTAAGACATTAAGGATTAATAGCGCCTGCTAACTGTTTCGCCATCTCAGCAAGCTCACTTTGATCTGCTTGCGTGACCGCATGACGACCTAGCTCATGAATGCTCGATGGAATTAGATGCACATGGTAATGAAAAACAGTTTGTCCGGCTTGTGCGCCATTTAACTGCATTTGAATAATACCCTCACGCTCGAATACTTGACGCTGCGCTTGCATGACTTTTTTGGACGTCATCAGTACTGCTGCGGCATATTCTGGTTCAAGATCGACTAAATCAACGGCTTTTTGCTTAGGAATGACCAGTACATGACCTTTTGCTTGCGGCATGATATCCATAAAGGCGAGGGTTTTGTCATTCTCATAAACTTTATGATAAGGGATATCACCGTTAAGCATTTTGGCAAAGATATTATTATCATCGTATTTGGTTTGGGTATCTTGACTCATTTTTATTCCTTAACCTTTTATTAGTAATTAGTTGTCATCAATTGGTTGTCAGTACTAAAGAGTAAATAGCTCAGCAAATATAGTGGACGAAATTTGGATTGAGTACAAGTGGCTGATACATTCACTAGCCACTTTCAATTTTACTGGGTTTTGCTATCAACAATTCTATAAGTGATACGATTAATTTATTGGCGAGCCGTGCGCTTTAAATGTTATATTAATCCTCTATTTTAATCACCTCAGGTTTATGGATTTGACTGCCTTGCCAACCCAATTATCCCAATCATCAAACACTACTGACGCTCATAGCGACCACGCTCATGACACTATGAGAAATCATACTGCGGTTAATGAAACGCTTGAAGATAGCGCACCGTCAACCATGTCAAGCATTGAGCCAAACGCCATTATCTTAGCTGAGGCATTAACTGATAAGGCAATCAGTTGGCGTATCCATAATTGTAAAATCAGCAAAAAAATCATGACGCAGGATATGCCACTGCCCTTTTTGTATCATTACGACAGTTTAGATGACAGCATTAAACAGACTTATCCATTAACACCTGCCCTACTTGCCCAGTTTAATACCCCCATGACAGCTGACGAGGCGGCGAAACTTATCGGTATTGATAAGGCGCTAATCACCAGCCCTTGGCATGTCAAAGTGATTGGCTCATTGGTGGTGTTTAGCGAAGCGCTGCAATTGGCCGTACGCCTGCATTGGACCAATACTGGTAAAGACACCCAGCAAATTTATACCAAAGATGAAGCCGATGCGCTTACTGCTGCTTTTAAAGAGTGGCAGTTTTTTGGTCGTATCGATGTGCTTTATAAGAATACTAAGCAAACACTTATCAGTATTGATGAGCACGCCGAAAACGATAAACAGCTACTGACTATTGCTGCCAGTCCTGACTATCAATTCTTGCCAGCGCCTCACGCCTTAGTCGTCATCGCCAAACTTGAAACCGATAAAGCCGATTTGCCTTGGTTTGAGACCGCTATTTTAGAGCGCCTCGTTTAAATATTGACCCTCAAGTCTTTATGATTATTGGTTAATGATTTTCAGTTATCCATATCTAATGGTATGGTAACGCCTTAGTATTATTCACTAGTACTCACATGGCATAAAAAGCACACTATCCGTATGACAGCGGATGCTGCAGACGTTTATAAATCTCGCTTATTTGTAAGGAATATCACATGGATTATCGCTCAAAAACTTCTACTGGCGGTCGTAATATGGCCGGTGCGCGTGCCCTATGGCGTGCAACGGGTATGACGGATGGCGACTTTGGCAAACCGATTATCGCCATTGCCAACTCCTTTACCCAGTTTGTCCCCGGTCACGTGCATCTAAAAGACTTGGGGCAACTGGTGGCGCGTGAGATTGAAAAAGCGGGCGGCGTGGCAAAAGAGTTTAATACCATTGCGGTCGATGACGGTATTGCCATGGGCCATAGTGGCATGTTGTATTCATTACCAAGCCGTGATTTGATTGCAGACTCGGTTGAGTATATGGTCAACGCCCACTGCGCCGACGCCCTAGTCTGTATTTCTAACTGCGATAAAATCACCCCTGGTATGCTGATGGCAGCCATGCGCCTCAATATCCCTGTTGTTTTCGTCTCTGGCGGCCCGATGGAAGCGGGCAAGGTCATCGCTAGCACTGTCGCTCATAGCCATAATAATGATGGTGGCAGCGATGTGCACACGACCGATAGTAAAGGCAATGCGATTCGTAAGCTTGATTTGGTCGATGCCATGATGGATGCCGCTGACGATAATATCAGCGATGAAGATGTTTTGGCCATTGAAAGCTCGGCTTGCCCAACTTGTGGCTCATGCTCTGGGATGTTTACCGCCAACTCAATGAACTGCTTGACCGAAGCATTAGGCTTATCATTGCCGGGTAATGGCTCTCTATTAGCCACGCATTCGTTACGCCGCGAGTTGTTTTTAGAAGCGGGTCGCACGATTGTATCATTGGCCAAGCGCCGTTATGAGCAAGACGATGATTCGGTATTACCGCGCTCTATCGCTACCAAAGCCGCTTTTGAAAATGCGATGAGCTTAGATATTGCGATGGGTGGCTCGACCAATACTATCTTGCATCTATTGGCTGCCGCCAATGAAGCGGAAGTTGATTTTAAAATGCATGATATTGACCGCCTAAGCCGTAGTGTCCCTTGCCTGTCGAAAGTCGCTCCTGCTTCACAAAAATATCATATGGAAGATGTCCACCGTGCTGGTGGTGTGATGGCGTTACTTGCCGAGCTTGACCGTGCCAGTTTACTGACCACCGATATCCCAACCATTCATAGCGCAAGCATGAGAGATGCTATCGATAAATGGGATATCATGAATCCTGATAATACTGAGGCACGTGCGCGCTATATTGCCGCTCCTGGTGGCGTCCGTACCACGCAGGCCTTCTCGCAATCAAAAGAGTGGCCAAACCTTGACGTCAATCGTGAGTCGGGCTGTATTCGTAGTGCTCAGCATGCCTATTCAACCGATGGCGGCTTAGCAGTACTATACGGCAATATTGCTGAGCGCGGCTGCGTGGTTAAAACCGCAGGCGTCGATGAAAGCATCTTAGTCTTTACCGGACGCGCACGTATCTTTGAATCACAAGACGCTGCCGTAGCCGCCGTGCTTGATGACCAAATTGTCGCCGGCGATGTGGTCATCATTCGCTATGAAGGCCCAAAAGGTGGGCCTGGTATGCAAGAAATGCTTTATCCAACAACTTATCTTAAGTCTAAAGGTTTGGGCAAAGAGTGTGCGCTGCTCACAGATGGTCGTTTCTCTGGCGGCACCTCAGGCTTATCCATTGGTCACGCCAGCCCAGAAGCAGCTGAAGGTGGCGCGATTGGTTTAGTACAAGAAGGCGATACCATTCATATTGATATCCCGAACCGTACCATCAATATGCAAGTCAGCGATGCCGAGCTTGCTGCGCGCCGTGAAGAGATGGAAGCGCGTGGACGTAACGCATGGAAGCCTGTGAGCCGTGAGCGTCACGTCTCGCCTGCGCTGCGTGCTTATGCAGCTATGACTACCAGTGCCGATACGGGTGCCGTCCGTGATGTGAGCCAAGTTGAGCGTTAAATAAATCTGTAAACGCAATGATTTATCACTAACCTTATAGAATTACCCAAAGCCTGCGCCATGCAGGCTTTTTTTCACCAAAAAACAACGCTACCGCCGTTCTGTTAACGTTTTTTTGCGGTAATAAAAAGCATTTGCGCTCATTATTAATAGCGATTAAACCTCTTGTAACTTTATCTTTTTAAAACCAAAAAATAGCGTGCACCAAACTTATGATTGAAAACTATAATTTATTCTTATTGGTCTGCGGTATTGCCTTTTTATTCGGGGCACTGTTTCCTATTCTTTTTAAACGTACGCCCATCTCGCTGCCCATGCTGCAAGTAAGCTTTGGTCTATTCATGGGCTATTGGTGGACCAGTTTATCTTTTTTAAATCCGATGGATAACGGTTTAATTATCGAAAAACTGACCGAAATCGTGGTATTGGTTTCGCTGGTTGGTGCAGGTATCAAGATAGATACTGAGCTGTCGTGGCACTTATGGCGCCCGACTGTGCGCTTACTACTTATCACCATGCCGATTGGTATTTTTGCCATGGCGCTCTTAGGCTATTATGCTTTTGGTTTGACATTAGGCGCGGCCATCTTGCTCGGTGCGGTACTGGCTCCGACCGATCCTGTGCTAGCCTCTAGTATCCAAGTCGGACCGCCCAATACTGGCGGCGAGGATACACCGCGCTTTACCTTGACCTCAGAAGCAGGGTTAAATGACGGCTTGGCGTTCCCATTTGTCTATTTAGCGATTAAGGTCGCAGAAGCTTATAGCGGCGGGCAGCAGTTCACAGGTGAGATGCTGTGGCAATGGTTTACGACTGATGTGCTGTGGAAAATTGGCGCAGGTTTGGTGGTCGGGATTGTGGTTGGTAAATTACTAGCAAAATTGGTCTTTTCAAAATACAGCCACAATACCTCCATCTCTCAAGGTTATGTGGTGATAGCTCTCACCTTGCTGGCCTATGGTTTGGCAGAATATGTACACAGCTATGGCTTCATTGCAGTATTTGTCGCCGCCTTTGCCTTTCGACGCTCGGAGCGTGAACACAGTTATCACCAAAAGCTGCACGATTTTGCTGAGCAGTCAGAAGGCTTACTGATGTCCTTAGTTCTTGTGGTTTTTGGCATGTTTTTAGGTCAAGGACTGCAAGCGGGCGTTGAGCTGACATGGCGCGTCTATATCGTCAGCTTTACCTTTTTATTATTGATTCGACCGATTGGCGGATTGATTGCTCTATCAGGATTAAAGCTGCCCTATACTGAAAAGTATGCCATTTCTGCGCTCGGTATACGCGGTATTGGCACCTTATATTATCTGTCTTACGCCCTCAATCAAGGCTTCTTTGATGAAGTAGACGCTGTTAAACTTTGGATAGTCTGCTCAATTGTCATTTTGGCGTCTATCTTTATCCATGGTTTGATTTCCCCAAGGTTGCTTAAACTCACGCCTAATAAGCCGCGCCATGGATAATTTCGGACGACTACCTCAATACTTTTGTTAGTTATAGTGTTGCTACTTATCCTTTAAGCACCTGTATTTCTGTTTTTCATACTGGCAACAAGAATATTGAGGTAAGTTCAAGAGTCACGTCTACTAGATTCCAGCGTCAATCAAATCTAATACCGCTTCCGTCAGCGCAAACTGGCGGACATCATTGAGCATTGTTACATCAAAATTATGGATAAAGGTAAACGACAATTGCCGCGCAGGATCACACCACGCAACCGAACCGTTATAACCCATGTGCCCAAAACCTTGCGCGCTCATATTAGAAGCTTCACTTTGACAAATGCTAAACCTGCGATGATAGCCCAAGCGCCAGTTCATTTTCGCCGGCATTACCGCGTCCATGCCAGTGGTTTGCGGGGTTGAAAGCTGCTTAAATGTTGCGTCGTCAATTAATGTCTGCCCCTGCCATGTACCGCCATTGGCTAGCATGGCATAAATAGTTGCTAATGCTTGCGCTGATGCCACGCCGTTGGCAGCGGGAATGATGGCTTGTAGCGTCCGTTTATCGTAATAATCGATAGGTTGTTTATTAGCCAACACAAGAGCCGATTTATAGTTTTTTAGATTAAGCTGGCTGTTATTAAAGTATAAACGGTTAATTTTTGCTGTATCCAAATTAGGCAGCCCATCTGCCATTGCGCTTTCATTTGCGCCTGCTTGATTGGTTAGTGCTCTTTTTTGCCAACAAGTATAGCTTGGTAGGCTTGAATAAATACGCAAAGTATTTTCAGAATCCGCTCTTAACACGGGTTTGCTGCGGCGAGGTCGCGCTTGCGACAGCTCCTGATTGCTTATTTGCTGGGCTGTGTGTTCGTCTGTTTGGAAATATTTAACCAAATGAGCCACTTCATCTACTTTATCGTCTGGCAGCCCAAAATAACAGCTGTCTGCAATTCCTAGCGGCTCAGTCAAATAGTGACGCAGCGCTGTGGCTAATGACATATGGGTAACGGCTTCTATCACGCCGCCCAGTACCCAACCGTAAACCAAGGCGCTATAAGCGCTCTCATATAAGGCGCTGTCTTCAGGCGCTGTTACTGGCATAGCAGCAACCTTTTCTAGCATGAGCTGCCAATCGAGCACCATGTCATTATCGACATCGATACTTTGAATCGAAAACAAGTTGCCTTGATGCGACATGACGCTACGTAAAGTAATCTGTTCTTTTCCTTGCGCGGCAAAAGCAGGCCAATAATCCGCAATCGCTCGGTCATAATCAAGCATATGCTCGGAGACCAACACATGCACCAATGTCGCCAACACCCCTTTCCCTGTTGAAAAATTCAGCGATAGGGTATCGGGGCTCCATGACAAATCCGCGCGCGCCATTCCCACACTAGCCTGAGCAATACATTGCCCCGCTTGATAAACCACCAAGGCACCGCCAGCTGGTGCGTCATCAAGCTGCAAATATGTTAGCAATTGTTGTAATTTTTGCTGAATAACAGGATTAATAGACGTATAGACGTTTTGATTATCAGCTTTCTCATTATTATTTTTCATTATTCACTCGCTTTATTTATAAAAACATTTTTTATAGTCAAAAAATTCATTAGCTAATTAATCACGAAATTTGCTCATAAAAAAGGCAACCTATTGGTCGCCTTTTTTGTTGCATGTCGCTCATATGTAACGCGTACAGTTTGCCCTACATGCTTAGTATGCCATGAGTCTAGCGTGGAACCAATAAACGATTATGAACCTCTTCTTCTAGCTTCGTCAAACCATGACTGCGCCCGCGCTCCATTGCCGTATCCATTTTGCGTCCGCGTAACCAGCCCGCACGCAATGCTACCGCTGCACCAGCGCGATTACCAGAACCACAGTGCAAGACGGTTTTTTTGCCATGGTACTGACGCAAGATGTTATCAAACGCCAATATATTTAACTGTTTTAAATCCTTGGCCCCGCTGATAGGCAGCTGCTCATAATGCATACCAGCGCGCTCTACCGCCGCGCGCTCATCAAAATTTAGCTCATCATCTGGCTGCAAGTTAAGCACCAACTCAACGCCAGCCGCCGCTAAAGTAGCGACCTTTTCGTCGTCGAGGGCGCCGCACACGATGGTGTTGTCATCAGGGCGAAAATACGGCTCAAACATATTTTCCAAATCGATACCGTTATCTTTAGCAGTAGATTCATCTATGGTAGCTGAGTTATCGGGCGCAGCTACGCTTGTTGCATTGTCATGTAAAGTCATAATGAATAATTGGTTAATAAAATATAAAGGTTAGAAATATGGCGCAATCTATTGATTTTCGCTTTGCAGTTTGATCACACCAGCAAGATGCGGCTTGTCGTTTTTAGCACTAAATAAGCCAAACTCGCAAGTATCGGTTGGGCTCTTTAACTGCGCTATCGGCTCAGCGATCAGCTCTACTTCAGCTGGCAAAAAGATAGGCAGCTTAAATGATACATTGACCGTGCAAGCATCTGGTAGCTCATCCACCAGCGCTAGACATTTAGCTTTTGACCACATGCCGTGGGCGATGGCTTTTGGAAAACCAAATGCGCGTGCCGATAATGGATGGAGATGGATGAGGTTAAAATCCCCTGAAACAAACGCATAACGACGGCCGATATCTTCTGGTACTTCAAAGATACTGTGCACGCCTTCTTCATTCACCAAAGGCTTAACGGTCACTGGACGCGGCGTGCTTTTTTTATCTTTGCTACCTGATTTTTTTCCACGTGACAAATAAGTAGAAGTGCCTTCCCAAATTACCTCGTCATCTGACTTAACGGTGGTGACAAAATCAAACTGCTGGCCTTGCGCATGGTCGCGTAGATTATCAAACTTCACCGCCATCGCTACCGTTTCACGCTCACCGATAGGACGATACTGCGTCACGCTATTATCCACATGCACCAAACCTAGCATAGCAAAGGGAAATGGCTCTTTGACCATCATATTCATTTGTAACGTCTGTGATAAAACAGAAAAATAGGTAATCGGTATTTTGCCATTGTCGGCGAAACCACAAATCTTACGATAATCGTCAAGATTATTTTGGTCGATGTGCAAATTATCTACATAATACGTCGCTTGTGGCAACTGATCGCGGCTGACCTTTTCGTTATTACCAATAGGCAATAGACTCTTGACGATATTGGCGTAGGTGGTATGCGCTTTTGGCAACGCATCATAATGTTTGTCTGACATAATAAATCCTAAATGGGGTTGAGCTAACTGAGGCTGGAGCAAATTATCTGGCTACTTGTAAACAGTGAAGCATTCGTTTGTCGGCTTATTTGTTTACTGGTTGGTTTACTGGTTCATTTACTGGCACATGCTTTTATTCATACCTGTTTTTATCATAAAAAAGCCACCCTCGGGCAGCTTTATTACAATTTATCAGCAATTTTTCGTAAGCATATGTGAGGTCCATTTAAAAACCTCATACACCCTACTTACTTAATACAGGCTTGCTCACTATGATTTAGTCATTTATCGAGCAGTATTCTGCCTCTATTTTACTGAGTATGCATCCAACAAGCTATGCACCCAACAAGCTTTGGCCACAAACACGCACGATGTTGCCATTTAGTCCACCAGAAGCTGGTGACGCAAGCCATGCAATGGTTTCAGCCACATCGATTGGTAAGCCGCCTTGGCTCATTGAGTTCATACGGCGACCGGCTTCACGAATGGCGAACGGAATGGCTTCTGTCATTTGCGTTTCGATAAATCCTGGCGCTACAGCGTTGATGGTCATGCCTTTAGAGCCGTCTTCTAGCTGCTTAGCAGTCGCGTTTACCAAACCAATGACGCCCGCTTTAGAGGTGGCATAGTTACTTTGACCTAGGTTACCAGCGATACCTGAGATAGATGAGACGCAGACGATACGTGCATGGTCTTTTAATACATCATTATCGAGCAAGTAGCGGTTTAGCTTGGCGATACTACCCAAGTTGATATTGATGACCATATCCCACTTTTTCTCGTCCATTTTTGCCAGTGTCTTATCACGGGTCACGCCAGCATTATGAATAACGGCATCTAAACCGCCACGCTTTTGCGCCGCTTCTGCGATTTCTTTGCCCGCATCTTCACTAGTGATATCAACGGTTAATACTGAACCACTGATTTCGCTGGCGACTTTTTGTAAGTCCGCTTGCTGCTGCGGTACATCAAGACAAATAACATGGGCGCCTTCGCGTGCCAACACACGAGCGATGGCTTCACCGATACCGCGACTTGCGCCAGTGACCAGCATAGTTTTACCGCCTAAAGGCTGCGTCCAATCGACATCAACGTTGTCGCCATTAGTAACACGTACCACTTGTCCTGACACATAAGCTGAGCGCGCTGAGGCAAAGAAGCGTAACGTTGAGTCTAGGTTCTTTTCAGCGCCTTCTGCCACGTAGATAAGCTGGGCGGTGATACCGCGCTTAAACTCTTTACCGACAGATTTCACAAAACCTTCAAGCGAGCGCTGCGCCAATGCCGCCTCAATATCGCTCAAATCTTCTGGTGGACGACCGATAACGATAACGCGACCTGATTTTTCGACGCGGCGCGCCACGGCATGAAAGAACTCATACACTAGTTTGAGCTCATCAGCATTGCTGATATTGCTGGCATCAAACAATAAAACTTTAAACTTGTCATCGCCGCCGGTATTGGCTTTGGCTTTCACGCCTGCATCAGCCAGTGCGTCTTTTACCGGATCACGGCTATTAACAAATACATCAGCATGCAAATCTGACAAAATACGGGCAACTGATTCGCTGATGGCAGTATTGTCGCCATCAGCACGGCCAACCAATACACTACCACGTACTGACGGCTGTCCACTATCAAAACGATCCAACTCGACTGGCATCGGCAAGCCTAGATTTTTTGCCACTTTTCGGCCAATAGAAGACTGCACAAAATCACCATAACGGTCTGACATAATATAATCCTATAATTAATGAGAAGAAAAAAAATTATTAATATGAGTAAACAGGTTAAAAACTGCTGTAACTATACACTTCCATGCAAAACAAGTCCAAAAGCTGCGCCTGTCTATCATAATCTGTAGACAAGCCAGTATACAAGATAGCAACTTTTTCTCGCCTTAAAAACACCCCACTTATGTTAAAATCTAACGTATAAGTTATGGCAAATGCATTTATAGATAACAATATATTATCAAAAGCTTCGTTATGCAATGTTATTAATCAATACTAACCAGTATAATCAGTAGCGTTTGATAGTTAGCATTGAAGGCATGAGCTTAAAATTAGCGTCACATCGTTTGCTAAAGAGATACAGTAAGCGCGTAAAAAGCGCCTTATGCTAACCTTCTCTGCCGTGTACTATGTTTTTCTCTTTTGTTTTTCCCTTTTATCTTCTACCCATATTTTTTAAGGATAATATTATGAGTACTAAAAACAATCACCCTGATAGCCCTGTTGTTGAAACGACCGTCGTAAAAGCTGGTGATAGCCAAAATACCGAAACAGCGACTGACGCAGCAACCAAAAAAGCAGCAACTGAAGACGCCAAGCACCCAAACGTTTTTGACACAATGGCAAACTCAAAAACCGCTGAGCCGAAACAAGCGGACGATAAAAAGTTGGATGCCAAAACAGCGGATACGAAAACAGACAGCTCTAATAAAGATAATTCTAAGAAAGACGAGTCTAAAAAAGATGATTCAAAAAAGGAGAGCACCGCTGAAAAAAGCTCAAAAGACAGCAAAACTACTAACGCTACTAAAGATGATAGTGCGGCTAAAGATGCCAATAAAAAGACTGACACAGCTAGTACAAAAACAACTGCTACGACCGCTAAAGAATCAAGCAAAACTGGCCTGAGCTCGGGTCAACATCGCGTCGCTATCCTAGGTGGCAACCGTATTCCTTTTGCTCGCTCAAACGGTACATACGCAGATGTCAGCAACACCGACATGCTAACCGCCGCGTTAGATGGCTTGGTTGAGCGTTTTAACTTACAAGACGAAAAAGTCGGTGAAGTCGTTGCTGGTGCGGTGATGAAATTGAGCCGTGATATCAACTTGACGCGTGAAGCAACGCTAAGTACGGCATTGAACCCACATACACCAACGTACGATATCTCACAAGCTTGCGGTACTGGCTTACAAGCAACCTTTGCTTCTGCCAATAAAATCGCCCTTGGTATCATTGATTCGGCGATTACTGGTGGTGTGGATACCACCTCTGACGCCCCTATCGCGGTTGGTGATGGCTTACGTAAAGTGTTAATCAAATTGGGCGCAGCTAAAGACAACAAACAACGTCTAAAAGCGCTAATGGGTTTAAATCCTAAAGATTTGATCGACTCACCACAAAATGGCGAGCCGCGTACGGGTTTATCCATGGGTGACCATCAAGCGATTACCACCCTTGAATGGAACATCAGCCGTGAAGATCAGGACGAGCTTGCCTTTAATAGCCATAAAAATCTAGCACGCGCTTATGACGAAGGTTTTTTTGACGACCTAATCACGCCATACAAAGGTTTGACGCGCGATAACAACTTGCGCCCAGATACGACGTTAGACAAGCTTGCTAAACTAAAACCCGTGTTTGGTAAAAAGAATGCCAACCCAACCATGACAGCCGCTAACTCGACGCCGCTAACCGATGGTGCCTCTTGTGTGCTATTAGCCAATGACGAATGGGCCAAAGAGCGTGGTTTTAAACCACTAGCATACATCGTTCATCAAGAAACGGCTGCCGTTGACTTTATCGGTAAATCTGGCGATAAAGAAGGTTTACTCATGGCGCCAGCTTATGCGGTACCGCGTATGCTTGAGCGCGCTGGTTTAACGCTGCAAGATTTTGACTTCTATGAAATTCATGAAGCGTTTGCCTCACAAGTGTTATCAACGCTAGCAGCTTGGGAAGATGAGAAGTTCTGTCAAGAGCGTTTGGGTCTTGATGCGCCACTAGGCTCTATCGATCGTAGTAAGCTAAACGTCAATGGCTCATCACTTGCCGCAGGTCATCCATTTGCCGCAACCGGTGGTCGTATCCTAGCCACTGCTGCCAAATTGTTAGACCAAAAAGGTTCAGGTCGCGCCCTTATCTCAATCTGCGCCGCTGGCGGTCAAGGCGTTACTTGCATCTTAGAGAAATAATATTCTCACTGATGTCATTAGAAATAAGCCATTAGTTAATAAATAGCGTTAAGCTTTTAAAACACCCTTTAATCTGATGATTAAAGGGTGTTTTTTGTTGTGGCTGAAAAAAATATTAAAAAGACTGCAACAAGTAAACACGGCGTACTCATAGCGTTATTGTAAATGTGCTAGAGTAATAAACCACATATAGAACTATCATAATGAATAATAACCATAAAAATATTGCTTAGGAGCTTATTATGAGCAAAGGTCCCTCATCGATTGACCGACAAACCTTAAACGCCCCCAAGCGGCAAGAACTGTCAGCACTCGAACAAGACAGCTTTATTACCCGTATGGATAAAGAAGTGTTTGGCGATGAGCTACGCCGCAAAATGCATCAAGATTTGATCGACAGCTATGACGAAGAGCTGGAAAATGAGATAGACGATTATGTGCGCGACTTTCGTTTTGATGGCCGCGCGATGAGTGAGCAAGAAAAGCTCGATCGGCGTACTTATTTTGAAGAATTACTGCGACTACAGCGAGAGCTTATCAAACTGCAAGATTGGGTGGTCGAATACGGCGAGCGCATTGTGGTGATATTTGAAGGGCGCGATTCTGCGGGTAAAGGTGGCGCTATCAAGCGTATCACTCAGCGTCTAAACCCGCGTGTTTGCCGCGTTGCTGCGCTACCCGCACCAACCGAACGCGAACAGTCACAGTGGTATTTCCAGCGTTATGTAGCGCACTTGCCCGCCGCTGGCGAGATTGTCTTGTTTGATCGCAGCTGGTATAACCGTGTGGGCGTTGAACGCGTCATGGGATTTTGTACCGATGCCCAGTACGAAGAGTTCTTTCAATCGGTGCCTGAATTTGAGCGTATGCTGGTGCGCTCAGGTATTCGCTTGGTTAAATACTGGTTTTCGATTACCGATGACGAGCAGCATTCGCGCTTTATGAGCCGGATTCACGACCCACTTAAGCAGTGGAAGCTGTCAGCGATGGACTTACAATCACGTCGGCGCTGGGAGGATTATACCAAAGCCAAAGAGACCATGTTTGAGCGCACCCATATTCCTGAAGCGCCGTGGTGGGTGGTCGAAGGCAATAATAAAAAACGCGCTCGGCTAAACTGTATTGCTCATTTGCTTGAGCAAATCCCCTATAAAGAAGTACCGCGCGATGAGATTGAATTGCCCGAACGCAAGCGCGATGATGAATATTACCGCGAGCCAATTCCCGATGATATGTATGTACCACCGCGCTATTAGCTAAATGCATGCACGTATTATTTAACAAAATACGGCGCATAAAAAAGCAGCCTCATCAATATAACGGCTGCTTTTTTCATTTTTTCGCTAAATGTATTATGCTAATAGCAAATACATTTCACGCTCTGTAAAAACACTACATCGTATAAGTCGACTGCAAGCTATCAAGCTTACCGGCTAATAAGCGCTCGACCTCGTTTTTGATTCTTAGCCCAGCGACATCAGTGCCTATTTGTACCGCAAAACCTGCTGGGCGGCCGCTTTGGCTTTTTGAATTGATCCAAACCACTTTACCATTCATCGGTAAGCGTTCGCTAGAATTGGGCAGAGTGACGGCAATAAACACTTCATCGCCCAGCTTTTGGGTTTTATCAGACGGCACAAATAATGCGCCATTGGTCACAAAGGATAAATAGCTTGCGTATAACGTTTCCATATCTTCAATATGGCAGGTTAAAATCCCGCCACGTCCTGGCATTGCCATAGTCCGCTTCCTTTATATGTGAGATTTTTTTTTAATCTTAGATTAACACACCAAGTGCAACGCTAATTAATATTATAGAACGCCTGCATAGGCGTCTTAAACCCTAATCGTTTTCTTGGTCTGTTGTTTAGTTTGTTCTCAATGTCCTGTATTTC
>NZ_LXWA01000087.1:0-11590 GCF_001652315.1 Psychrobacter sp. SHUES1
TTAGAGGTTGATGAGTTCTGGACTTACGTGTATCGCAAAAAGCGTAAAGTTTGGCTTATTTATGCTTATGACCGCGCTACCAATGAGATTGTCGCTTATGTCTGGGGCAAACGTGACCTGAAAACAGCTAAGAAGCTAAGAGCCCGTCTTAAACAACTGAAAGTCAGCTATGGTTCTATTAGCATGGATAACTGGGATAGCTTTATAACCGCATTCAAGCCTGACAAGAAACAAATCGGCAAGCAGCATACGGTAGGCATAGAAGGTAATAACTGTCGCCTTAGGCACCGATTGCGACGAGCCGTTCGAAAGACCTGCTGCTTCTCAAAGAAGTTTGATAACCACTTTAAGGTGTTTGATTTGGTATTCTTCTATGTTAATTATGGCTATGTCTGATGCCAGCATACTTTTTAGAACACCACCCAATAATCTTTAATAAAATAATATAAATGACTTTCAATCAGAAAGTGCTTTTAACGATAGTAATATAGGATAGACCCTATAGTTGACACTGTATTTTTAAAAGAGTTTCGGCTTTTAGAAAGCATAAAATTTCTTAGATGTATCAATCTAATTCTAAAATAATTATTAATAATAAAAACTTGGGCTTGAACCGCCCCGTGATTTTCGGAGGCTCAACATTCTGAGAGAATACGACAATGAAAAGACAAACCTACACTCCTGAAATTAAAGAACGCGCCGTTCGTAAGCTGATCGAAGCAGCATGACGACTTTTACATCAGCAAGATTAAACGTATCTGGCAGGACAGCAAATGCCGTTACGGTGCGTGTAAAGTATGGCAGCAGATGAAAGCTGACGGGTTAAAGGTTGCTCGGTGTACCGTCGAGCGTTTAATGAGTCAGCACGGCCTACAAGATATCTAGCGCGGTAAGGGTAAAATAACAACTCACAGCTGTGATGATCAAAAGCGTGCTGATGACTTGGTTAATCGTAACTTTAGCGCTCATCGCCCTAACCAGCTCTGGGTGGCAGACTTTACTTATATCAAGACGATAATCGGCTGGGTGTATACCGCTTTTATTATTGATGTGTTTGCTCGCGCTATTGTGGACTGGAAAGTATCGAATCGGATGAATACCGATATGGTGATGGCGGCATTAAACCAAGCAATAGCAGATAGAAACAGTCCCAAAGATGTCATTCATCACAGTGATCGAGGGGTTCAGTACTTATCTATTCGCTATACCGATAAGATGACGGTCTCTGGTGTGATTGCTTCTGTTGGTACAACAGGCGATTTATACGACAATGCATTGGCTGAAACGGTCAATGGACTGTACAAGTCTGAGGTGATTCATTATTTAAAGCAGAACTGGACTGGTGTGAACGATGTTGAACTGGCAACCCTTGAGTGGGTGGATTGGTTCAACATGAAGCGTCTACATAGCACTATCGGTTATGTGTCACCCTTTGAGTTTGAAAAGCGGTATTATGATAATTTAACCCTGTCAGGCATCGCTGCCTGACTCAAGTAAATCAACCTCTGATATAGTCGCGGCGGTTCACCCAAACTCTAATTTTTTTGTGAACTATATATCGATACTGCTGCAACCTGGATGAAAAACACCTTTGAAGAAATCTCGTTAAACATCATGCATATGTAACGCCTTAGAAAAATAGTATTGAAATCGTTATCTCTACTTTTGTCGATCATTATCCTCTGCAATAATGCTGACGTCTAATGTATCAAATTCGTATATTAGAGGCGCCTTATATGAAGAACATGACTAAGATAATGATAGCGGGTGTTTTAGCAGTAGGCACGTTGGCTGCTGGTTGCCAAAATGCTCCTAGCACGACTACTCCAACTACTCAAACAGTAACATCAAATGCCCTACAAGCCTATAACTGGCAGTTGATTGATGCCAATCGTAGCGATGGTGACAAAGTTACTCAGTTATTCTTCAATCCAGCGAAACCTTTAATTTTAAACTTCATGACTGCTGACGGTGATAACCGCGTTGCTTTTATGAATACCTGTAACAATATGAGCGCTGGATACAGCATTGTGGATGGTAACGTCCAAATTCAAAATGGTATCAGCACCTTAATGGCATGTCCTGAGCCACAAGCTAGTTTTGATACTGCTACACTAGCAACAGTACAAGGTAAATATAGCTTAAGCGAAATTGGCAAAAATCTACCTGTTCTAACCATTACCAATGCTAATCAAGTTGCTCATTTCAAAGCTATTTCTAAATAACTACTACAGGCATTTATACGAAAAACATGACTAAAGTAATGATGGCAAGTGTTTTAGCGGTAGGTACGTTAACTGCTGGTTGCCAGACCACTCCTAGCGTGACAGCGCCAGTTGAACAGACAATCACACCAAATCTCTTACAATCCTATAATTGGCAGTTGGTTGATGCCAAAGGGACTAATAACGTTAAAGTTCCTCAGCTATTCTTTGATCTAAACAACCCACTAATTCTAGAATTTACGAATGAGAACGGTAATAATTTTGTTAGCCTATTGAATACTTGTAATAACATGGCTGCTGGTTATAAAGTTGTGAATGGCAACGTACAGGTAGGCAATATAAGAAGTACCAGAATGCCTTGCCCAGAACCACAAGCAAGTTTTGATAAAGCGGTCGTGGACACCGTAAAAGGTAAATACAGTATAAGCATAATTGCCAACAATTATCCTGTCTTTACCATTACTAATGCCTATCAAGTCGCTAGCTTTAAAGCTATTCCTAAGTAAGTCTGTCAAATAAGTTGGTAAATTGTAAACAAATAACGCCTCACTATTAATTAGTGGGACGTTATTTTGGTACCTCAAAACTACTATTTAGTCTACCAAACCTTATATAATTGTTATTTTTGAAATGTGTCCGGTTCCCTAGTGAGGACTTGAACCTTAGACTGTGAGATATTGCTATTAGTATTCTAAATCTATTTAGATAAAATCAGTGTACATAGCAGTGTAACTTATAAAATGTAAGGTTGAGTATACAAACCGAGACGAATAATAATTATTCAAGCTTATCTTTCACTTTGAAAGGTTCTGAGAATTGTAGAATTAAGAAATTAACGACTGACAATATGATCGCTATCTCATAACGTCCATAAGCGACAGAGATGCCAATAGCAGCAGTATTCCATAGACTCGCAGCTGTCGCAGTGCCTTTTACCGTATTATCACCTTTAAAAATCGCCCCACCACCGATGAAACCCATACCTGTAATAATTGCGTACATGATTCTCGCTTCGGGTTCTGCTGCACCTCCATGATAGATATCGACAGCCACTAGCATGAAAGCACAGGATGCAATACTGACTAATGGGAAAGTTCTGAGTCCTGCACCCTTATCTTTCATCTCACGATTAAGCGCAATCGGTAGGGAAAGCACGAAAGCAATCGCTAATTGAATTAGGTGATACACCATTAATTTTAAGTTTAAATCAAATTCAAACATGGTTTATTGCACTCTTTAAAAGAAGGTTAAATGAACAAGGGTGATCATCGTTATTTTTAATGCGTCGAAGATGACTTATTACTGCGTAATTTACCAATCATGGTGACAATAGCCACGACAATAACACCGACGGCTAAACCTACCAACGCATTTAAGAGCATGGTTGTCACACTTCCAAATATGCCAGTTAGGTGCGCTAAGTCTTCCACTTCATGATGCAAAAAACTGATCCCGTGCACTAAGATACCGCCGCCCACTAGAAACATAGCTAATGTCCCAGCAATCGATAGAAACTTCATCAGCTTTGGTGCCGCAGACAATAAAATCCCACCTATTTTCTGCTTTGCACCGTTCGTCTGTTTCATTAGGTAAAGACCTAAATCATCCATTTTAACGATACCCGCTACTAAGCCATAAACGCCTACTGTAATGCCAATGGCAATAATAGACAGCATCACGCTCTTCTCTAAAAGCGTCGCTCCAACTGCTGAGCCGAGTGCAATTACGATAATTTCAGCCGATAGAATAAAGTCGGTGCGCACCGCACCTTTGATTTTGTCCTTTTCAAAAGCAACCAAATCAATCGTCTCATCAGCATTGGCACGTAGACGGGCTATTTGTTCTTCATCGTGAGGTAAGATATGTGGCCAGAACTTATGAATGATTTTTTCAGCACCCTCATAAGCCAAATAGACACCTCCGCACATCAATAAAAACGTGACTAATGGCGGGTAGATGGCACTAATCAGCAACGCTAACGGCACTAATATAAGCTTGTTAACGAATGAGCCTTTGGCAACGGCCCAAACTACTGGCAGCTCACGGTCTGCTTTAACACCTGAAACTTGCTCTGCATTAAGGGCTAGATCATCGCCCAATACACCCGCCGTTTTTTTAACGGCAACCTTGGTCATAAGTGACACATCATCTAATATCACACTGATGTCATCAAGCAAGGTTAATAAACTGGCCCCTGCCATGTGTGCTCCTTTGCGTCTATTTATATAAATTAATTGATAGGTTTTTTATTAAAGTCTTTCTAATGTTTTTTGGTGTCACCGACAATCTTATCCATCAAAGCAAATAACAGGCCTGACAGTACAAACGTCATATGGATAATCACTTTCCACATCAATCTATCAGCATCACCTTCGCTCATCTCTTTAGGTATATCCATAAATGATTTAAGAAGATCAATCGCAGAAATGGCAACGATGGCACCAATCACTTTGAGTTTTAGCCCAGAGAAATTGATTTTCCCCATCCATTCAGGGCGGTCCTCATGATCTCCGGTATCAATTTTTGAGACAAAAATCTCATAACCACTAAATATGATGATGAGCAATAAACTTGCGACTAATGACATGTCGATAAGCGCCAACGTACCAACGATGACATCGGCTTCAGATGCACTGAACACATGGGTAATCATATGCCACAGCTCTTGAAAAAACTTAATAAATAATAAAATGATACCGAGCACCAATCCCAAATAGAAAGGGGCTAGCAGCCAACGACTATTAAATATGGTTTTTTCTAATCTTTGTTCAGCTTTCTTCAGCATTTGTGTCTCTTGTTGTTGGCAATATAAATGTTTGAATATGATGTCTATTATTAGGTAATAAAAAGCAATACATGTTAGAAAAAAGGTTATACCAATTATTTGGCATAACCTGTTATTAACGATATTCTAAAATAATAATTTTTTGCTTTACATTGTTTACACTCTAAGCAGTGAGTTTTGCCTGTTGCTTACGATGTTTCAGTGAAGCAAGCAGCGCCCAACCAATAAAGGCAATACCGATCAGCCCCGTAATAAGCTCTGGCACATGGAATTTCACCGACAATAGCATGATAATGGCTAAAGCGCCGATGGCATAATGCGCGCCGTGTTCAAGATAGACAAACTCATCAAGCGTGCCTTTATCGACTAAGAAAATAGTCATCGAACGCACGAACATCGCACCGATTGCCAGACCAAGCATAATCACGATAACGTCATTGGTAATCGCAAAGGCGCCAATCACGCCATCGAAACTGAATGAGGCATCGAGGACTTCTAGGTATAAGAAGCCGATAATACCGCCTTTCATAATCGCACTGGTCGCTGCTGCGCCCGAGCCATTTTCTTTGTTTTCTAAATCTTCTTCGAGGTCACCTTCAAGCATACCCGAGACCACTTGTACGCCAAGGTATACCAAGATACCCCAAACGCCAGCGATTAGGACCGCAGTGGATTGCTCAGGATCAGCAAATGATACGGCAATCATCAACACGATAAGCGCCACAAAGACGCTCATGGCATCTACTTTGCCAAGCTTTGCCAAACGGCTTTCAAGCCAGTTAAACCAGTGCACTTCTTTATCGTCAAAGATAAAGTTTAAGAACACCAATAATAAGAAAATACCACCAAAGGCTGAGATTTCAGCATGGTGTGCCATTAAACGGGCAGAGTATTCTTCTGGTTGATACAAAGCCAGTTTGATGACCTCTACCATAGCAAGCTCAGCAGTTACCGCGACAATGACAATAGGGAATACCAAGCGCATCCCAAATACAGCAATCAAAATACCAACGGTTAAAAATATCTTTTTCCAAAATTCATCCCAGCCTTTCAGAACTGAGGCATTAACCACCGCATTATCGAATGATAATGAGATTTCCATGACGGCCAAAATAGCGGTAATAGATAAGGTTGCGATCAAACCGCCCATCCCGCCATGTGAATATCCCCACCATGCCGCGATCGCTAATGCAATGGCGGTAAAGATAAAGTCTAAATAAAAATGTCTCATGACACATCCTGTCTGGTTGCGTAACGCTAAGTGTATCTACTAAAAGTATGAGGCATAAAAAAAGTGGCTATCGTAAGCCACTTTCCTATGTGTTTTTTAATAGAATATAAAGTATTTTTGAAAAATCTTCTATGTAGAATTGTCACTGTATCTTTTATGCTTTGGCGATTAAAAACACCTTATATTTTAATAATAATCCTAAGCATAAGATACTGATTAAATAGAATTATGCTACGTAGTTTAGCTTCTGTATTAGCCTTACTTAGAAAAATGCGAATTCCTCTCACAAATAAAATTTTGCTATTTTGGGTATACCCTAGCGAGACCAGTAAAACAGACTATAATTTGAGCTAATGAGTTACCTAGAATGGACAATGTTAGCAGGACTATTAATTGTCTAATAGTGATAGAAACTATGCCACCGCTGACCCCTCTAGTTGTTTTAGGCCAATCGTTCTCAGTCTTCCTTGGTCATCAACTTCTTTAATGACTAATAACCACTCCTTATTAATCACAACCGTATCGCCTGCTACGGGTGCCATCTTTAAGCTATCCTTAATATATTCAGCAACCGTTTGTTCCCACATATTTTTCGTGTTCAGGGTATCTTCTAGAGATTCGAATTTCATCCTATCGGTAAAGAAAGGCACATCTTTAAGTTTGACACTCGGCGATAGCATCCAATCGCCATAAAAATCATCGATGGCTCTACGGTCTAACGTAGTGTCATTAAAAACAGTCGCAATCTGATCGGCATAATCGCCACTCATGGCATACCATACGCTATCGCCAAATTTGAGCTTAGTCTTTTCATTAATTGCCAAGATTTGCTGACCACGCACCAAGGCAAAAACATGGATTCCTTCAGGGCTGATACGCGTAGATATATCCCTCGGATGACGACCAATTGCAAACGCACCTAACTTTACTTCAAATTCATACAACGTAATGCTTGCTCTATCTGACACCCACACTTCATGCTCTTCTTTTGGGCCCTTATTGTTAGGAATACGCACCTTAAACAGATTGGCCATAAAAGGAATGGTCGTCCCTTGTAACACCAACGATAAGACCACCACCCCAAAAGCGATATCAAACAGCATAAAGGCATTGTCCACCCCTGCAATCACTGGCAACATGGCAAGGGTAATGGGCACTGCACCACGTAAGCCGACCCAAGAGATAAAGCCGATCTCTCTATTTTTAAATTTAAACGGTAAAACACTGGTATAGACTGCAATAGGACGAGCCACTAAAATCATAAAGGCAGCAATGGCCACTGAATAAGGCCAAACTTCAAGAACGTTCGATGGCGTGACCAATAGGCCCAATACCACAAATAACACCGCTTGCGACAACCACGCAAAGCTGTCCATCACGCGCATGACATGCTCAGTTGAGCGTACCTTATGGTTGCCAATCATAATACCAGCGATAAAGACCGCGAGAAACCCACTACCGCCCAGTAAGTTAGTGGCAGAAAACACTGCTAAACCCGCCGACATTATTAAAATGGCATACATACCTTCTGCCAAATGTATCTTGGGTAATAATCGAGATAGGAAATAACCAAAGAACAAGCCCATTCCTAAACCAAAACTAAGCTGTTGTAATAGTAGGCCTAAGAAGCCTAGCGCTGTCTGTCCGGCAGGATCAACATTTAAAGCAATCAATCCAGTGACTAACAGAATCGCTAAAGGGTCGTTGGCGCCCGACTCTAATTCAAGCGTGGCTTGGACACGATCATTTAATTTAACACCGCCATTACGCAACAGTGAAAATACCGCTGCCGCATCGGTTGAACCTACGATTGCTGCCAGTAATAAGCCAAAGCGCCAATCGACATCCAGCAGCCATGTGACGAATACACCCAGTATCATGACTGTCGCAAGTACGCCCCAAGTAGCCAGTGTGATGGCTGGTTTTAAGCCAACTCGGAATGATTTAACAGAGGTGCGCAACCCGCCATCTAACAAAATACAGGCTAAGGCTGCTTGTCCGACAAAATTGGCTATCGCATATTGAGAAAATTCAATACCCAAGATACCTTCTTCACCAGCAAGCATCCCGACGACTAAAAACAATAGCAAAAGTGGAACACCCAAACGCGCCGATAACGTACTTGCCATGATACTGGCGAAAATTAATACTGCTCCTACGAGATACACGATATTTAAGGTATCCATGTTTCATTAAGCCCTATTTTATAATACTAAGCTGAACTAACCAGAACGGGAGTAACATTTACCCATTGCTTTCAACGGTTAACTATTGTTTTAACATGCTCCTTAAGAATAACTGAGCTATGCTTGTATGTTAGTAAATATCTTATTCTATTATTGCTAAACGAGTCATATTATGAAAAAAGAGACACTGACAGGACTATCTATTATTACATTTGCAGCATTTTATATTTGGATTCAAAATGGCAGTAACCCATTTGATAAAAAAAGAAATACTGAACTCGAACAAGCTCAAAAAACAACAAAGATTGCATTGCTAACGAAGTGCCAGAAAGCAGTACAGCCCATGCTTAAAGGCTTTAAGTCTATGGACATTAAACGAAAAAACACAGACTACAGACGATTAAATAATGGTAACTTTGAAGTCATAACACATTACTACGCTGAAGATAGTTTGGATGCGGCTCCGCTCATTATCGTCGACTGCTTATTCGATAAAGATGGCAGTTTATTAGAAACAGCGCAGGTTAAATAACTTCCAGTATAGCTATGGAGCTGTAGTAGATAAGACTTTAAGTAACACACCTTTTTCTCAAACTTTTAAGCTGCTCATGCTGCTGGCCATTTGCTCAGCCAGTTTTTTAATGTCAGATTGAGTAGTCAGTGCTTATTCTCCTGCTATTGGATTATAAGCAGTTACACAGTTTTTAGGAAAAGCTTCTCAATCTGGCATTAAGTTACTGATTCATTTCGGGTATACCCGAGTGGAAACAGCTATATCACCCTTTAAGCCCATTGATAGACCGTTTAAAATACACTAATGCAGTAAAACCACTTCAAGCGTACTATTATTACGCCTATAATCTATTGTAAGTATGCCTATGATAAACCGATTTCACTGGTTCGGTACCCTCGTGAGGACTTGAACCTTTAGCTGCAGGCTAATAATCTCAACGGTTTCATTTGCTAAGATAGTCGCAATGTACTTCATTGTGTACATACAGTGAGCTTTTGGAGCATTATTTTTATTTATATAAGCGCTGCTATAGAGAAAGAAATGATAAGCACTCTCTCAGTTAGATCCTATAGTCATCAAACCAAAGGGCATTCTCATAACTTTCATCAAATTGTTTTACCGCTTCGAGGCGTTATAAACATTGAGGTTGAAAATTATATTGGTAAAGTTACACCAAGAGAATGTGTTGTAGTCAAAGCATACGAAAAACATTATTTTAATGCTGAAGAAAATGCAAAGTTCATTGTTGTTGATACAGATTTTTTACCAGATCATATTCTTAATTCGGAAAAAATTGTCTTTTCAATCAGCTCAACCGTATTATTATTTTTAGAGTTTGCTGAAAGTCAGTTAAAGAACCAAATTCATGCTGAAATTGAAGCATTGATGTTTACTACTTTCTACAGACTGCTAGAAGAACAAAAATTATTCGTTCAGTATGACCATAGAATTAGAGAGGTAGTGGACTATATTAATAACAACCTTTCTCATAACTTATCGATAGAAGCTTTAGCAGATATTGCTTGTTTGAGTGCTACACAGTTTAAAAAGAACTTTAAGTCACAGACTGGTCAGACAGTAAATGAGTACATTACAGAGCTGAGAATGAAAAAAGCTCAAGCTTTATTACTACATACGGATTCCCCCATTTCTATCATTGCTGAATTAGTTGGTTACACTAATGTCAGTGCATTTAGTCGCCGTTTCTCAAAGTATTTCGGTATCCCACCTTCTAGAATTTTCTAAGTAAAACGCGTCTGATCAATCAATAAAACCGTCCAATCTGCAAAATCCAATATTAATAGCTCTCTATAATAGCATTATTCAATATAACCTTGAGAGTACCTATTATGTTTCAGGTGAAATCCAGTTTGAGCGCTGTTGTATTTGTGGTTATTGCTAGCATTCTTTGGGGTACAACAGGTACTGTATCCGCTTTTACGCCTGATGTCAGTCCTTTAGCAACTGGTGCGTTCGCAATGGGCGTAGGTGGTGTACTACTAGTAGTAAACGCCAGAGAACACATAATTAATGATAAGATAAAATTAATTTCTCAGCCTAAGGTCTTATTAATAGGAGCGATATGTGTTGCCCTTTATCCATTAGCTTTTTATTCTTCTATGCGTCTAGCTGGTGTAGCTATTGGAACGGTTATCTCAATTGCTAGCGCGCCATTTTTTACGGTAATAATGGAGCGTCTAATCAGCAATAAAAAGATTAGTAAAAAATGGGTAGTAAGTTTTCTATTTGGTGCCGTTGGTGTCAGCTTACTGACTATAGGAAAAACTAAAAATATTGACCTAGATATAGTGGCAAACAATCAAAAATGGGGAATATTACTAGGTTTGGTTGCAGGATTAACTTATGCCACGTACTCGTGGTCAGCACGGCAAATGATAGAGACAGGAGTAGACTCTAAATCTGCAATGGCAAGTATGTTTGGTCTCTCCGCAATCGTATTGTTACCTTCATTACTATTTACAGGCGATAACCTATTTTTAGATGGTAAACATATAACAGCTGCTTTATACATGGCAATTGCACCTATGTTTATAGGATACTTACTTTTTGGTCAAGCACTGAAAGTCATTGAGGCAAGCCAAGCTACGTTAATTACATTATTGGAGCCTATCGTAGCAACGATACTTGCGGTTATTGTTGTTGGAGAGATTTTTTCTCCTATTGGTTGGTTAGGTATGTTTCTAATGTTTATTTGTCTTTTACTACAAATAGCTCTGCACACGACAAAAAAACAAAAAAGTCTGTTAAAGCAAAGGCATAATAGTAATTTTTAAGACGAATCAGACCATGCCGAACTTTAACAGACTTAGTGAAACTTTAACCCAAAACCTGAGCATGAACAAGGCAAGAATCAATTGTTTGAGCCTAATGATAATAGCCCTGATTACTGCTCAAAGCAGTAATCTTAAAAAAAATAGCAAGACACCTTCCTAAGGGTGGCAAGACTGACAGTCACTATCGCAGACTACAGCGATTTTTTGCCGAAGCGAGGATAGACTACGATCAACTGGCTTTAATGATATATCGACTATTTGGGCTAGGCAAAGTCACCTTAACCATTGACCGCACCAACTGGAAATGGGGTAAAAGTAACCTCAACATCTTTATGCTAGGGGTGGTATATAAAGA
>NZ_LXWA01000088.1:0-10890 GCF_001652315.1 Psychrobacter sp. SHUES1
AGAACTTATCCTATCTAGCGAGCCGACTATCATATCATAATGATTTGGTTTGTCAAGCTTTTTTATAATTTGTTTCAATGGGTTAGCCAGGTTTGTTATATGTAATTGACATATAAGTTGTTCCGGTTCTCCCTAATAAGGTGCGTATTATAGACGGTTTGAGCTGGGTGTCAACTGCTTTTCGATAGATTTCTTAATTAATTTTAGAATATAATAAACAAACCATATTTTTCAATAACTTAGAGCAAAACCATTTATCAAAAGACTAGAGTTTTATTCTATAAACCGTCTTTGGCGTCTGCTTTTTACGGCTTACTCAATTCAATCTGCCATTTAAAAACTGCATATCAACTTATTATGCCTATAAAGATAGGATTTAGTACGATTATTAATTGATATTAATGATGTCTATATTCATCTCTGTTGATATTAGTCCTAAGTGCACCTATATAACTCACTTATATGCATTTATATAGCAACTGGATATAGAAGCTGAGCTAACCCCTACTATCTAGTGTTGATAGACAGTTTTTGCTATAATAGCTGCTTTTATGACATTACTGCATAGCATGTCTGCTTACCTTTATTAGAAGGGTGCTTATTTGACATCATAGTAAGTTAATTATCAGTTATCAGATGACTTAATAATTATCACACTATATATGATGCTATATAAGTTTAAGCGCAGTGCTTGTAGTTAATGCTCATTTCTTACAACATATCCAACATATCATAGCGGTTAGATATAATTGACGCAGTCTTACGGTTATATGATTGATGGTTGCAATCATCACTGCCAACGGACGCAAAAAGGTGAATAGATTATGGTAGCGATTACTTTACCCGATGGTAGCGTAAAAAACTTCGAAGGTAATACCACCGTCATGGAAGTGGCGCAAAGTATTGGGGCAGGATTGGCGAAAGCGACGGTCGCTGGACGTGTCGATGGTCAACTGGTAGATGCGCACGACCCTATCGCCCATGATGCCAAAGTTGAAATCGTGACGCCAAAAGACGCTGACGGTGTCGATATCATTCGCCATTCGGCTGCCCACTTATTAGGTCATGCGGTTAAGCAGCTATATCCTGACGTAAAAATGGTGATTGGCCCTGTGATCGAAGATGGCTTTTATTATGACATCTATAGTGAGACGCCATTTACGCCTGAGCACATGGAAAAAATTGAAAAACGCATGATGGAGCTGATTAAGCAAGATTATGACGTTATCAAAAAAATGACGCCACGCGATGAAGTAATCAAGATATTTGAAGAGCGCGGCGAAGACTATAAGCTTAAGCTGATTAATGATATGCCGGGCGAAGAAGCCTTTGGTCTATATCATCATCAAGAGTATGTTGATATGTGCCGTGGTCCACACGTGCCAAATACGCGCTTCTTAAAAGTATTTAAACTGACCAAAATGTCAGGTGCTTATTGGCGCGGCGATGCTAAGAACGAACAGCTACAACGTATTTATGGTACGGCGTGGGCGGATAAAAAAGATTTAAAAGCCTATATCCAACGTATTGAAGAAGCCGAAAAACGTGACCATCGTAAAATTGGTAAAGCATTAAATCTGTTCCATATGCAAGAGCAAGCGCCGGGTATGGTGTTTTGGCATGCTAATGGTTGGACGATTTATCAGGTACTTGAGCAATATATGCGTAAAGTACAAAATGATAATGGCTATGAAGAAATTAAAACGCCGCAAATCGTCGATCGCAGCTTGTGGGAACGTTCAGGCCATTGGGGTAACTATGCCACCAATATGTTCACTACTTCGAGCGAAAACCGTGATTATGCAGTAAAACCAATGAACTGCCCATGTCACGTGCAAGTATTTAACCAAGGCTTAAAGTCTTACCGTGAACTGCCGCTACGTATGGCAGAGTTTGGCTCATGCCATCGTAACGAACCCTCTGGTTCATTGCATGGCTTGATGCGTGTACGTGGTTTCACCCAAGATGATGCGCATATTTTCTGTACGCAAGCGCAAATTCAGCAAGAAGTCGCGGATTTTATTAAGCTTACCCTTGCGGTGTATGAAGACTTTGGTTTTGATAATATCATTATGAAGCTCTCGACCCGTCCTGAAAAACGCGTTGGTAGCGATGAATCTTGGGATTTTGCCGAAAAAGCCTTAGCCGATGCTTTAGATAGCTCAGGTCTTGATTGGGAATATCTACCGGGTGAAGGCGCATTTTATGGGCCGAAGATTGAGTTTAGTCTAAAAGATTCATTGGGTCGTGTCTGGCAGTGCGGTACGATTCAGGTTGATCCAAATATGCCTGAGCGCCTTGATGCGGAATTTGTCAATGAGCAAAACGAGCGCGAAACCCCCATTATGCTGCACCGTGCAATTCTAGGTTCGTTTGAGCGCTTTATCGGTATCTTGATTGAAAACTATGCCGGTTGGATGCCAGTATGGCTTGCGCCGCAACAGGTAGCGGTGATGAATATCACTGATAAACAGGCCGATGCTTGTGAAAATGTGGTGCGTGAGCTGAAAAATGCAGGTTTGCGAGCAACGAGTGACTTGCGTAACGAAAAGATTGGATTTAAGATACGAGAGAAAACATTAGAACGCATTCCCTATATGCTAGTATTGGGGGATAAAGAGGTTGAAACGGGCAGTGTTAATGTCCGAACTCGTGAAGGTGAAAACCTCGGCGTCATGAGTGTTGCAGAATTTATTAGCTTAGTACAGACTGCTGTCAGCAAAAAAGGCCGACAGACCCCAAAAACAGATGAGGAGTAATACCTATTAAACAGTCAAACCGTTTGAACATCAACGAAGATATCAATGCTAAAGAGGTCCGTTTGGTTAAAGAAGACGGCGAGCAAATGGGCGTGGTCGATATCGAAACCGCGATGAAAGCGGCGCGTGATGAAAACCTAGATTTGGTCGAATTGGTTCCTGAAGCCAAGCCGCCAGTATGCAAAATCATGGATTATAAACATTTTCTCTATGATCAAAAGCAGAAAGCGAAAGAAGCGAAGAAGAATCAGAAACAGACCCAGCTAAAAGAGATGAAGCTACGTCCTAGCACCGAAGAAGCCGATTATCAGGTCAAACTGAGAAAAATCATCAGCTTCTTGGAAGATCAGGATAAAGTTAAAATCAGTATCCGCTTCCGTGGTCGCGAAATGGCTCACCAAGAGATTGGTCGTAAACAACTTGATCGTATCATTGAAGATACCGCTGATATCTCAAACGTCGAACAGTACCCTAAGATGGAAGGCCGTCAAATGGGTATGCTGCTTGGGCCTACTAAGAAAAAATAATCCCTTGATAGATTATAGTGAGTAGTGGCTGTAAATCGATATGAGTGTTAGTTAATATAAATGATTAACTAACACAGACAATTCGTTAATAATAGATAGTTATAATCTTAACCATCAATATACTCCGGGATATTGATGGTTTTTTCATATTTACCTCTAAATACATGCATTAAAAGAATCTGAGTACGATGAGCCAAATTTCTCTATAAACGCTTTATCAACCTCAGTTTACAAAACCCATCTTCTCAACCTTTTCATTACCAGTTAATCTAAAGGTCATCTCGTTACACATATCTCATTCGAATAAAAATTATTGGGTAATAAAAACAATTGAAACCACGGCTATAAAAGCGCTTAGCAAAAACTGTTGTTCGTTAACAATTAATAGTTAATGAACAGTGTCATTGATAAATAATGTCGTCGGTAAAGAATCCCATTTTTTAGATATTATAGGAAATTTTATGCAAGAATTGACCCCACCCGAAAACGCCTCAACGCCTAGCATCACCTTAACCGCTCCTGAACCGGTGAAAGAGATTCAAAAAAGCGAAGCGGATCAAATGGTGAAACTGGACGAAAGCCAGATTCCTGAACTTGATGCTAAAGTCGATGCCTTTGTCGATCACGTGATTAACAACTCAGTACACAGCGCTGAGTTTCAGCAAAACGTCCAATCTATCCATAATTTAGGTAATAAAGAAATTCGCGAATCGGCACAAGTGTCAAACCGTATGCTCGATTTACCAGCAAAAAGTCTTAATGATAGCTTGTTTGATAACTCACCTATCGCCAAGTCATTGACCGAGCTGCGCGGCATTGTCGAAGATTTGGATCCGAGCAAAAAAGAGCTGACCAGCTCACGCAAGCTCTTCGGTCTGATTCCATTTGGTAATAAAGTGCAAGATTATTTCCGTCAATATGAGTCAGCGCAATCGCATATTAATGCTGTGGTGACCAGCCTTTATAATGGTAAAGACGAGCTGCTCAAAGACAATGCCATGATCGAGCAAGAAAAAGTTAACATGTGGGAGCTGATGCAATCGATTCGCCAATACATTTATGTGGGTAAAAAAATCGACGAGCAGCTTGAGCAAAAGGTGTATGCCGTTGAAGCCACTGACCCCGAAAAAGCACGCATCATTAAAGAAGAAATGCTGTTTTATGTACGGCAAAAAAATACTGACTTTTTAACGCAATTGGCGGTAAACGTTCAGGGATATTTAGCGCTTGATACCATTCGCAAAAACAACCTAGAGCTGATTAAAGGCGTGGATCGCGCGACGACGACGACGATCTCAGCGCTACGTACCGCGGTGGTGGTTGCTCAGGCGATGACCAATCAAAAACTGGTACTCGATCAAATCACCGCGCTAAATAAAACCACCAGCAGCTTGATTGAATCGACCTCTGCGATGCTCAAACGTCAATCGCTTGAGATTCATGAGCAGGCAACCAGTAGCACGATTGAGCTTGATAAACTCCAAAACGCCTTCAATAACGTCTATGAAACGATGGATATGATTAGCAATTATAAAATCGAGGCGTTAGAAAATATGAAGCAAACGGTTAACACTCTGACAGCCGAAGTTGATAAAGCGCAGAAATATCTCGATAAATCGAATCAAACGACCGTATTAGAAGTGTCGAAAGAATTAAATACTAAAAAGATAACCAATCAATCAAATACGGTCGATATTGATATTTGATTGGGCTTGCATGTCGAATGCTCTTAGCGATACAAGCTAGCAGCTGCTTGCTATCTGATACACATAAGACAATTGACCGAAGATATTACGGCGTCGTTCGTGTTAAGATAGCACTTATTAATAATTTTAAAAAATAGATACGGTAATTTATGAGTTGGAATGATCCAAACGCCTCGAGTGAGGCACAAAAATACGTTAACCCTATTCCTAGTCGCGAACTGATACTCAGTACGATTAATGAATACGGTGAAGTCACGCATCAACAATTGGCAAAAGCCTTTAATATTGATGACCCTGACCAATTTGACGCTTTGGGCAATCGCCTAAAAGCAATGGCGCGCGATGGGCAAGTAAACCGTGACGGGCGTCCTTATCGCTATCGCACTGTAACCGAACACGATATCGTCACTGGCACCGTGTCAGCTCACCCTAAAGGCTTTGGCTTCGTGATATTGAGCGATATGCCTGATTTGTTTTTGCATGAAAAGCAGATGCGCTGGGTATTTAATGGCGATACCGTACAAGCGGTTGGTACCTCTACGGATAATCGCGGTCGTACCGAAGGGCGTATTGTCGATATCGTTGAGCGTCGCCAAAACAACTTTATTGGTACATTGGCGCACGATGAAGAAGGTTATTGCGTTGAGCTTGGTAGCCCAAATAACCATCAGCCGATTACCGTCACTGAAGAAAACGTGCAAGCGTTAGATGCCAAACAAGGTGCGCCAGTCAAAGTCGATATTATCGATTGGCCAAACCAACACGAGTTTGCCACTGGTAAAATCACTGAAGTGCTATCTGATGATAATGACCGTGAATTGATTATTGAGACGACTCTACTCAACTATGATATCCCGTCAGACTTTAGTGAAGCCGCGCTACAGCAGGCCAATAGCTATCAAGAACCGACTGAAAAAGACTTGAAAGGTCGGAAAGACTTGCGCGATTTACCTCTCATTACTATTGACGGTGAAGACGCGCGCGACTTTGATGATGCAGTATTCGCCGAAAAACGCTCGGGCGGTAACTATCGGGTGCTGGTGGCGATTGCTGATGTAAGCTATTACGTCACGCCAAACTCGCCACTTGATAAAGATGCTTACGAGCGCGGTACGTCGGTCTACTTTCCGCATCGCGTGATTCCGATGTTGCCAGAAGTCCTGTCTAATGGTCTATGCTCATTGAATCCTAACCTTGACCGTCTCTGTATGGTTGCCGATATCAAGATATCGCGCGCCGGTAAAGTCACAGGCTACGAGTTTTATCCAGGTGTGATGCACTCACAGGCGCGCCTGACTTATAACCAAGTAAATGCTTACCTTGCCAATCCAAAAGATAAAAGCGTACCCGAATCATTAACGGCTAATAAAGATGTTAAAAAATCGGTCGATACCTTACATCAATTGTATGAGCTGCTGCTGAAAAAACGTGAAGAACGCCATGCCATGGAGTTTGAAACAGTCGAAACGTATATTAAGTTTAATGAAAAAGGTGGCATCGAAGCGATTTTACCGCGTACGCGCGGCGATGCGCAAAAGCTTATCGAAGAATGTATGCTGCTTGCCAATACCTGTGCAGCAAACTTTGCCCTAAAACATGAGTTGCCTGTCTTATATCGTAACCACGATAAGCCTGATAGCGAAAAGTCAATGCGTATTCATGAATATGCAAAAAACTTTGGCTTAAGCTTCCCTGAGGAAAGCCCAACGCAAGCAGATTATCAGCGGATTATCGAAGCAACCAAAGACCGTCCTGACGCGATTAGCATCCACAGCATGCTGCTACGCTCGATGATGCAAGCGAACTATGCGCCTGACAACATCGGCCACTTTGGTTTGGCTTATGATGAATATAGCCACTTTACCTCGCCGATTCGCCGCTATCCTGATTTAATGCTGCATCGCGCGATTAAAGCGAAAGTGACTAATAGCCAGCAGCCAGTAATGGATTTCTCGCTTGAAGAGGCTGGCACGCAAACCTCAGATACCGAACGCCGCGCCGAAAAAGCATCGCGTTATGTGGAATCTTGGCTCAAATGTCATTATATGAAAGATCATGTCGGCGAAGAGTTCGATGGCGTGGTGACAACTGTGACGAGTTTCGGTTTATTTGTGACCTTGACCGACTTATATATCGATGGTCTTGTGCACATCTCAAACGTTGGCGACGACTTCTTTGTCTATGATGAGCAGCAACAGCAGCTTATCGGTAAAGACAGAGGTACGGTATTTGGGCTTGGCGATTTGGTTCGCGTAAAAGTAGCAGGCGTTAATATGGACCTGCTACAAATCGACTTTGATCTTAAAGCTAAGCTACAAGCAAGCCAAATGAATCAAACCAAACGCGATCAGCCAAAGAACAATTCGGCTGGTAAGAGCTCTGCTAACAAAACTTCGGCGAATAAAACCCCTTCTAAAAGAAGCAGCAGCCGTGGTAAAGGCACCAGCAAAAAAAGCTAACGCTGCTTAAATGTTAAGATTAAAAAAAGACTAACGTTATCGTTAGTCTTTTTTTTGTATTTATTAAAGGGCGATTAATTAGATGCTGTTATTAAGACGCCACTTATTTCAGCCTTAAAATTCTAAACAATAATAACTCTAAGGTTTAAAGCTCCTATTGCGTATTAGCGATTTGCTCGCTGCGTTGTTGACTGACCTGCTCCGCTTGTTCTATCTGCGTGCTTGCTTTATCAAGAATAGCTTTTGGCTGCTGCCCTAACGGCTGACTTGCGATATCTGATGTACTGCTGTCAGTTATAACTATGTCTGTGTTTTCTGTTTCACTACTAGCGGCTAACGCTTCTCTATTTTTTTCACGTTGGCTGCCGCTGATCATATTAAACCCTGCGAGAATAACGATACCAGCCAAAGCAAAAATAATCAGATGTTTGATTTGCATAAAAAATATCTCGTCTATGTCGATAAAAGGTAGATAGACTTATCGTTGCATTTTTTATGCCGACTTTTATAGTTAGCACTTACCTTCTAATAGGTAAACTTCAACGCCACTCTTGTGGGCTATTCTTGCGGACTATTGTTACTTAATAAGTCGGTTTCATCTGAATTTTCGGCAATTTCTTGCTCAACTTTCTCCATCAGTTTCTGGTCAGGACGCGCATCGAGTACTTCGTCGGCATTGCGACCTTGTAAGATATGCTTGGCTCGCGCCTTTGCTTGTTTCTTATCTTTATCTTCAATGCTAGTGCCAGTAGCAGAAGATACATTAGGTGCTTTATCAGTTGCAGAAGTGTGGGGCGTTACCGTCGTTTCCGCTGGGGATTTATCGTTCGTTTGACTGCTTTGGAAATGCTCAAAGGCTTTTTCTAGCTTATGGTTAAAGCGCAACTGATAAATAGGCTCGGGTAAACTAAAGCCTTCATCTTCTAAGGCATGCTTGGTTTCGCGAATGGCGATACTGCGGGCTTTGGAAAAATCTGCTTCCAATTGATTGACCCATACTTGGAACTGTAAAACGATGTTTGATTCGCCGACTTCTTTGATAACTGCCGTGACTTTTGGCTTATCTAAGGCAAAACCCAACTGACAGATAGCATCGATACCAACCTTGATAGCAGCAAGCGGGTCATCGTTGGCATCAACCCCTAGCTCAAAGGTAAAGCGGCGCTCGGGGTTTTTGGTGTAATTCAAAATCGTCGCTTTAAAAACTTCAGCATTAGGAATACGCAACTGATTGCCATCTAAGGTCATTAAAATAGTGGCGCGTGAGGTTAGGCGTACCACAATGCCTTCTTGATTGTTAATCAAAATATGATCGCGGGCGCGAAACGGCTGGCGGATACTGAGCATCAGCGAGGCAATATAGTTCTCTATCGTGTCTTTGACGGCAAAACCAACGGCGATACCGATCACACCTGCGCCGCCAAGCAGCGTGCCCAAGATAGTCTCGGCACCAATCAAACTTAATGCTAAGATAAGACCGAAAACGATAAATATGACTTTAACGGTCTGGGCAAGCAGCTCTGCAACAAAAGGATTGGGCGTAAGGCGTTGCCACATTTTTTTGCGATTGGAGAGCCAGCTGCCAAACCACGTGACCAAAGCAAATAAAACAATCCCTACGAGTAGTAGCGGCAACGCTTTGACTAGGTTTTTGGTTTGCGCTTTGAGGCTCTGATAAACGGTTGAGACGTTGTCTTGCACATCAAGCGTGCGATTGATTCTATCCTCTACTGTCACTACGTCCGTTAAGCGATTGGTTAGATTAATCGCTTGCTGGGCTTTTTTCTCATTGGGTGTCTCACCGGTTAAGGTAACAACCCCTTGGTTGACGCTGACGTTTACTGCTTGCAAGCCGTCAATTTCTGAAAAAATGCCACTGATACGTTGACGAATGTCATTGTCTTTTAATGGTGTTGGCGTGGTTTCGATTTGAGCGTTATTGGTGCTTTCACCGCTGATAACTGGCGGTTTTTCAACTGGCGCCGGCGCAGTGTCAGAAGTACCTGGCGTCGCAGGGGTAATAGTGATAGCACTATTTAGACTATTATTTGGCTTATTGATGGGTGGGGTGGTAGTCGGCTGAGTGTTTGGTTCATTATTAGTTGCATTATTAGTACTATGACTACTGGTTGCATGATTATCAGCAACCTCATCATTGACTACAACATTCTCATTTGTGCTACTTTCTGCAGCCGCATAAATGGGGACGCTTAAAAGAGCGCTTAAAAAGATACTTAAGAGCAACAATAGCTGAGCGCAGGCCTTTGTCATGATGCGTAACTGGCTTAGCTTGCTCCATCTGCGTAGCCTACGCAATCCAGGCTGGTCAAAATACGCTGCCATAAGTATCCCTTTGTTATTCTAGCTTTACATCACATTTCCAATAGCGCTCTTGACATATGGCGACTAAAACTATTTACCATCTAGATAAAGCTGCGCTTCACCCAAGTCTAAGGTGCCTTCATAAATCGCGCGGCCAGTGATAATCCCTTCGATACAATCACCATAAGGTTTCAGCAATTCGATATCTTTCATATCGGTGACGCCGCCTGAGGCAATCACAGGCAAGCCGCCTTCACGTGCTAAATTGACGGTCTGCTCGACATTAACGCCTTGCATCATGCCATCACGAGCGATATCGGTATAAACGATTGACGATACCCCGACATCAGCGAAACGCTTGGCAAGCTCGGTCGCTTTAGTATCGGTCACGTTTGCCCAACCGTGTGTCGCAACCATGCCGTCTTTGGCATCGATACCGACAATAATGTGTCCAGCAAACTCGCGGCAAGCTTCGGTCACAAAGTCAGGATCTTCAACGGCTTTGGTACCAATAATAATGTAGGTCAAACCTGCGCTAATATACTGCTCGATGGTTTTCATATTGCGCACACCGCCGCCCAATTGAATCGGCAGCTTGGGGAAAGCTTTGGCAATGTCGTTGACCACTTGTTTGTGTACCGGAATGCCATCAAATGCGCCATTTAAATCGACTAAATGCAAGCGCCGCGCGCCTTCATTGACCCAACGCGCCGCCATAGCGACTGGATCATCAGAAAATACCGTATCGTCTTCCATACGACCTTGTTTTAAACGCACACATTTACCATCTTTTAAATCGATAGCGGGGATAATGACAGGGACAGCACACATACAGCATTCCTTATAAAGCGATATCAGCGATTAAAAATAGTTGAATAATAACAATATGAATAAGAAAAATTTAAAAGTGAAAAAAGTATACAAGCCCTCAAAGCTCATAGGGCAAATAAATAAAAGCTATTTAGCATAACAAAATGAACTACCCACTACCTTTGAAATAGAGGTTTCTTAGGTAACGCTCTTACTTGACACGGTGTTCTGTATCAGCGGTTAAGCGAATTGACTAAGCTAACCCTGTCGCACCGACAGTTTTTGATTGTTTAGCCAGTAACAGCCC
>NZ_LXWA01000089.1:0-10855 GCF_001652315.1 Psychrobacter sp. SHUES1
TTACAAACGCCACTCAGAGCCAACATGAAAGAGGATAGACCCAAACCTGTGGTAAGACGGCTGATGAAAGTCCGCCGTATCGTTGAAACAGTCATTGGTCAGCTATCAGAACGATTTAACATACAAAGAGTGAGAGCAAGAGATTTATGGCATTTGTCTCATCGATTGATTCGTAAAATCCTGTCACACAATCTGTGCTTTGTACTCAACAAAAAACTTGGTAACCCGCCTCTTCAGTTTGAATTGCTTATTTCAAGTTGAGAGTGGGGTAATTTTTATAAAAAAGTAGGGGTTGGTTGATGTCTTGGCATCTGTTTGCGGTATTTTTTGCAAGTACGTTTTTTATCTCAGCGACCCCCGGTCCAAACATGCTACTGGCCTTTCAGTATGGCCTTAATTATGGCGTCAAGCGTACCTTATGGACGCTGGCAGGTTTAAGCCTTGGGCTGTTTATTTTACTGCTGTCAACGCTCCTTGGACTTGATGTTATTAGTCGTCAATCGCCATGGTTATTGACAGTGATTAAGACCGTTGGTGCGATTTACCTTATTTATTTGGGTGTCGCATCGTGGCGCGATAGTGGTAGTAGCAGCTTAATGAGTGATGCCAGCGAGCTGAGTACAGAAGTTCATAAAGAGCTGACTACGACTGCGGAAATGGCAGATAAGCCTATGCCGCGCTCACTTTCGAGCGCGGCTGTTAAAGCGCCGCCTAGCGATTGGTTATTGTTTCGAACGGGCATGTGGGTGTCACTGTCTAATCCAAAAGCGATATTGTTTTTTGCCGCCTTTTTTCCCAAATTTATCAATTTTAGCGCGCCGCTGTGGCCGCAGTATATTATGCTGACTTGTGGGCTGTTTTTGAGCGAGACGATTTGGCAGCTGATTTATACCATTGGCGGTAAAAAGCTGGCTGGTTGGCTTGATGTTGGTGAGCGTTTGGCATGGCTCAATCGCGGTTGCGGGGTGATATTTATTTTAATTGCCGCGGCGTTATTGGCTGAGGTGTTAAATAGTTTCTTGGCTTAGGAATTAATCAGGTTTATGTTTAACGTGGTTTTTTAAAAAGTGATACGTTTTCTAGAAAATTTTTATATAATTAAATTAATTATTGACTTTATTTTTTAAATCATTATTATTATCTCATTGATTTATAGCGCTTATCTTTCATAGGTGCTACATTATCCCAATTAATCTGCTATTGTCGCTCTGACATTGGCCACAACCTACGGAGGAATCATCGTGTCCTATTTAAACATCAAGACGTTTTCAAAGATTGAACGTATAAACTGCATGACAGCAATGACGACTTCGAAAAGGTTTGGCTGAATCTATATATAAGCTATTGAGTGATATCTTGTTTATTGATATCAACGCATAGCCTTCTATATCTACTCACTCTATCCCTCTTCTAAGTGCGCTATGTCAACATAGCTCGTAATCGTGCACGGCATTTTCGCGTTTGCTATTAGCTGTTTATTCGAAATTCTACCTTACTATTATCACTAATATTCTCGCTCAGCTCACGCTATTATTTAGTAAATAACTATTTATGTGTGTGCTATCTAAGCTTTCATTTTTAAGCTGAATATTTTGGTAGCGTAAAAATTCTTTTTAAAACGTCCATCATAAAGTAATCATACATTTTTATTGATTTTTTAATCAATAAAGAAGCGGTATTTTATTGTCTATTTCTTATGAAAAATAACTTATTGAGTGTTTTACTTAATGGTAATCAATAAGTAAATTATAAAGTTAAAGAAATAGGTAGATTAAAATATATTTTGTATGGTGATTAAAATAATAAAATGGAAATAATACATTATGAGCATTCAATTAGTATTAAATGAAAATAGTAAGTCTGGCGTACCGGTCAAGATTTATACATCAGATATTGAACAAGAGGCGATGCAGCAATTACGAAATTTGGCTCAGCTGGAGTTTGTATATTCGCATATCGCGGTGATGCCTGATGTACACGTTGGCAAAGGCGCTACCGTTGGAAGTGTGATTCCGACCAAATCCGCCATCATTCCGGCTGCAGTCGGTGTCGATATTGGCTGCGGTATGAACGCGGTGCGTCTATCTCTGACGGCAAGTAATTTGCCTGATAGTTTAAGGGCATTACGCTCAGTAGTGGAGCAGCAAGTGCCAGTTGGCTTTAATATGCACAAACAAATCCAAGCCAAAAACTCAACGCTTGATCCGTTAGGTAAACGCCTAAGACCGATTACTGATAAGCATCCAGGTTTGCTCAAGATGCTCAAAGGCTTTGAGCGTACGTGGGCAAAGCAACTTGGCACATTGGGTGGTGGCAATCATTTCATTGAGCTGTGCTTAGATGAAAACAATGATGTCTGGGTCATGCTGCATTCTGGTAGTCGCGGCATTGGTAATTGTATTGGTCAGTACTTTATTAATCTTGCCAAAAAAGAGCGTCAATCACGCTTTGGTCATGTGCCAGATCGGGATTTGTCTTACTTTGCTGAAGGCTCTGATAGTTTTGTTGATTATGTTGAGGCGGTGGACTGGGCGCAGGATTATGCGCTAGAAAACCGCCGTGAGATGATGCGTTTGGTCATTAAAGCCATGCAGTCACCACAAGCGGGGTTGCCACGTTTTCAGCTGACCAAAGAAGCCATCAATTGCCATCACAACTACGTCAATGAAGAGGTACATTTTGGTGAGCAAGTCTATGTCACGCGTAAAGGCGCTATCAGTGCCTACCAAGGTGAGCTGGGGATTATTCCCGGCTCTATGGGCGCAAAATCCTTTATCGTCCGAGGTCTTGGCAATGATGAATCGTTTTGCTCGTGCTCGCATGGCGCAGGGCGACAAATGAGCCGAGGCAAAGCCATACGGGCATTTACCATTGATGAGCTAAAAGCGCAAACCGAAGGCGTTGAGTGCCGTAAGGACAAAGGCGTCATCGACGAGATACCCGGTGCTTATAAAGACATTGAAGAAGTGATGGCCAACCAAGCCGACTTAGTCGAAGTGGTGCATACGCTGAAACAGGTCATGTGCATTAAGGGTTAGTTGGTTTTGCAAAACAGATTTAGAGATATTAAAAATATAGGTAACAATATGAGCTTAAAACAAACCTTAAAAAAGGCCAAGCAGATTGAACGGCAGCTGGAACAGCAAGATGCCACAGCCAATCAAAACTTACTTGGTGCTGTAAAACCGCGAAATTATCTGGCGCTAAATCCACTGCTCAAAAAAGGCGGTATTCATGAAAAAGAAGATATTGATATCATGCGCAAAAAACGTCGCCGCGAAACCAAGCAGCAATTGCGGAAGACCGATTGGTTATCGCAGTAAAGACAATTAATTTTAACATCCACGCACAAAAAAGCCGCTCCCTACTTAAATAGAGAGCGGCTTTTTTATTTATACAGTTTTTTATAAAGGGTTAAGCCAATACCTCGATAAGCTCGCCTTTTACCATATGCGGACTGACAAAATCGGTCACGCGTACGCTAACGATTTTACCCAGTAGTTCATCTACTTTATCAACGTCAAAAGGGAACATCACGGTACGGGTATTGTCTGCTGTGCCGATTAAGCAATCAGGATGACGATTGGCCACTTGCTCGACTAAGACGCGAGTCGTAGTGCCGACCATTTCATGGGTTTTGGCAAGGGTTGAATCAATAATAACCTGTTGAAATTCTGCCAAGCGTGCTTTTTTGGTTGCGAAGCTCACATCATCAGGCAATTCTGCCGCCGGCGTACCCGGACGCTTAGAGTAAATAAAGCTATAAGAGTGATCGAAGTTTAATTCTTTTGCCAAGTTTAAGGTATCTTGGAAGTTCTCATCAGTCTCGCCAGGGAAGCCAATAATAAAGTCACTCGATAGGTGAATATCAGGGCGTATGGCTTTGAGCTTATTAATCTGATTGATATAAACATCAATGGTATGGTTGCGTTTCATCGCCGCCAAAATAGCATTTGAGCCACTTTGAACCGGTAGATGCAGGTGTGACACCAGCTCTGGCAACTTGGCATAAGCATCGATAATATCATCGGTGAACTCTAGCGGATGGCTGGTGGTATAGCGAATGCGCTCGACACCATCGACATGCGAGACGTAATGCAAGAGCTCAGCGAAACGGCAAATACTGCCGTCGTCTTTTTCGCCGCGATAGCCATTGACGTTTTGCCCGAGCAGGTTAATCTCGCGCACGCCTTGGGCAGCGAGGCTATCAATCTCTGCCAAGACATCATCAAGCGGACGCGACAATTCTTCTCCGCGCGTATAAGGCACCACGCAAAATGAGCAATATTTTGAGCAGCCTTCCATGATGGAGACAAAGGCTTTAAACCCTTCTACTCTTGGTTCTGGTAAAAAATCAAACTTTTCGATACTTGGGAATGACACATCCACCGTACCGATACGGTTTTTAGGCGAGATAGAACGCTGCTCATGCGACTGGTCATACAGCTCTGGCAGACGGTGTAAGGTTTGTGGCCCAAAAACCATATCCACGTAAGGCGCACGTTTTTGGATATTATCGCCTTCTTGCGAGGCCACGCAGCCGCCAACACCGATAACCAGATCAGGGCGTTTTTCTTTTAATTTGCGCCAGCGACCCAATTCTGAAAACACTTTTTCTTGCGCTTTTTCGCGAATTGAGCAAGTATTCATTAGTAGCACATCGGCTTCGTCGATATTGTGGGTGACTTCCATACCGTGTGAATCGCCCAATACATCAAGCATTTTGCCAGAGTCATAGACGTTCATCTGACAGCCTTGAGTGGTAACAAAGACTTTTTTCGGCGTACCACTGCCATTGACTGGAGTTTGGGCAATAAACGCTTCAACAGAGTTTGACGCTTCGAGTGCCGTAACGGCAGGCGCAGTAACCCTGTTCTCAACAGCAGCGTCATCGATGCGGGGATTAAATACAGTAACACTCATAAGCGAAGTCCATGATTGACTAAAAATATAGCGAGGTAGGCGATTAACCGGTGGCGTATTTTATCATAATCTGCCATCAATGTGAAAAGTTAGCATGGGCTTAAACTGTTGACGCCATTTGATTATTTATAATAGTATCAATTGCTTATCTATTACCATCACTCAGATAAAGGCTTTTAGCACAATTAAGCCTAGTAAAAGCGCCGTAACACCTTCGTGTTACGCATGGCTATCCAATTTATTAACGAAAAGTAAAGCTGATGGTTGAATGTGCAACGAGTATAGTATGATGCAGACAACCATATCCGCACTATTGTTTAAATGAGCGTTTTAAGCAGGGTGAAAAATACTATTTCAAGCCTAGATTTAAACTGTTTATTTAGCCAAATTATTTAGACTTATTATAAAGAGAGTCCGTATGTCAAAGCCGCAAGTTGCTCAAAGTATCAAGGATAAAGATGCCAATTATCAAAATCATATGCCTAAAAATCATAAAACAACGATGCTAAAAACCAGTGTGCTGAGTGTGGCAACGGCGATGGGGGCGCTGGCATTGTCGCAAGGGGCTTATGCTGAGCTTACTTGGGGTAATAATACCAGCAGTAATGTCAATAGTTATCCGCAACAAGGTAGCTACCAACCGGACAACTATCAGCCTCAAAGCTATCAGCCTGATAACTATCAAGCGCAAAGCTCGCAGCCAAACAGCAGTTATCAAGCGGATAGTGGTGCAAGCTCATTTACAGCAGCAGCTATCGCCGCAGAACGCGGTGATGTCAACGCCCTTTATAATTATGAGCAGGAGATGAGTGGCGGTCTATTTGCCATGTATCCGCCTTATTGGCGTATGAATTTGGACCTAAACTCACAAAGCCCAGCAGCGGTTACACAGTTTGCCCGCCAGTATCCAGAGACGGTAATGGCAGAAAAGCTGGTTGCCGATTTTGCAGAAACCAAAGCAGGTTCCAATGATTATGCCGCCGTACGCCAAGTGGCAAATCTCATTACCAATGCCGATGACAGTGAAAAGTGCGCCGTTGCCCTTGGCTTTAACAATGGCGGCGATAGCATGCGCGCGATGGCGGCCAAGTCCGATGTCTGGCTAACCACCAAAAAACAGCCAGCGCTGTGCGATCAATTGGCGCTAGAGATGAATAATAATGCGCTGATTAGCAATCAAGATAGGGTATCGCGCCTCAAACGTATGCTGCGTAAAGGTAAGACCGGCGATATTATGGCCTTGTCCTCAAAGTTGGGTACACCGATTCCTTACTCGTCGTTAAGTGAAATTCAGCTCAATCCCTCAGCATTTTTTAGCCGTTTTGCTCGCGAGCCAAACAGCCAGATGAATCAATATCTGTATTTGTATGCTATGGGGCGCTTGGCAGAAAAGTCCTACCGTGAGGCAGCGCTACAATTAGATTTTGATGTGAAACAAGACCATCAGCGTGCAGCGAAGTTATTAAATGATGACACCCGTCGCTATGCTTATCGCATTCTTGGCGTTCAGCGTATGAACCACAATACTGACGATGGTTTTAATGTGGAAGCGGTCGATTGGTTCCGTAATAGCTTAGATAATGATTTTAGCTTTGAAGAAGCCGAATATTATGCCATGGCGGCGATTCGTTTTAGTCGTTGGGACGATGTGGTCGAAGCCATCTCGAAAATGGATGCTGAAACGCAAAAAACCAATCAATGGCAATATTGGTTGGCGCGTGCTTATGAGCAATCAAGTGATGCCAACAAACGCAACACTGCCAAAAAAATGTATCAAAATCTTGCAAAAAGCAATGAATACTATGGTTTGATGGCCAAGGATAAAGTCGGTCAACGTTTTGATGCCAGCCGCTTAGGTGGCAGTAATTTGCCTAACGTTAGTAGCGCCGACCGTGCCCGCGTCATGCAAAACCCGCACTTTGCACGGGCGTTTGCTCTATATAACGCCGATGCCAGCCGCGCTTATGCCAATCGCGAGTGGAACTGGGCGGTGAAAAAAGCGCGTGACAATCGCGATAATAATTTGATTATTGCGGCCGCGCGTCAAGCGTATGACATCGGTTGGCTCGATCGAGCAATTTATGCCATTGATAATACTGAGACGGTAAATAATTTGGCTCTATCACATCCGATGCCGCATCAATCGGCGGTCGTGCGCTACAGCCAGTCGGCAGGTATCGATCCGGCATGGGCGTATGGCATCATGCGTCAAGAGAGCCGTTTTGTCTCGTCGGCTCGCTCAAACGTTGGGGCGAGTGGACTTATGCAGGTTATGCCTGATACCGCTAAATATATCGCACGTAATTTGGGCGAAACTTATAGCGCTAGTCGCGCCAATAGCGGCGATACCAATATCCGTTATGGCACATGGTATATGGGCGATATCTTTGGTAAATTAAACAGCCAGCCAGTCTTGGCCACAGCGGGTTACAATGCCGGACCCAACAATGCCAAACGTTGGCAGCCAGTTTATGGCTCACTTGCGGCCGACCAATATGTCGAGTCGATTGCCTTTCCTGAGACCCGCAATTACGTCAAGCATGTAATGGAAAACGCCACCATCTATAGCAGTTTGCTGGGCCGTGGTCAGCCTATTAGTCAGCGCATGGGAACCATTCCCGCCGCCTTCTAATTCTCTTTGTTTTCTTAAAAAGCCATTAATTGCTCGCTGTTAATGGCTTTTTTTATAGGGTTCATTTAAAAGCAGTAAACGATCTATAGTCAAAATATCCTAAAAACGCGACGGTATTGCTGATATCAATTTTTTGTAGCCTCTGTCTGTGCAGGCATATCAAGCAAGAAAAATTGATATCAGCAGTGCGTGATGTATTGATATGACTTTTCACTCACTATATTACACGATGCATCAGCCATGTTTACGTTTCTGCTATAGATTAAAAAAAGCAATTTGCTACCATTGTTTGAGTTTCCGTCTGGATTTTCTGTTGGCTCACTTCCAGCCTGCGGACTTACTCCCAGAAGGCTAAATACTTTCAAGCGACCTAATGTGATCAGTGTCTTAGTTTGGATTGTGGAAATCAATGAATCCTAAAAGCTCCTATTCGTCATTGCTAGATGCTCTAACTTCTTATGATTAAAAAATATTTCAAGTTGCCCATATCGTCGCAAGCTAAGCGTCAATTAACTCTTCAGACAAAGGTGGGCTCGATGTCAAAGACAGCGCTATCAGAGCATTTTCATAAATATTGGTTACGTACAAAGTATGATAATAATAAAGGTAATGCTGCGTTTGGTATAACAGCGTTACTATTGTTGCAGGGTGCAATAACGCTGCCAGCTCAAGCGGCGAATGCCAGCAAACCGGGTCAGCGAGTGTTGATGATTGAGATGACGCCAGCGCTATGCAGCTTACAGCCAACGCGCGCACGTATGCGCCAGTGCTTAGAAGGCTATTCGCTTACCGTTTCAGGTCTCGATATGGGCTATGGCGAGCGCTGCGGCCGCGGCAGTGAGCCACGCTTGACGCCCTTACAGTTAAAAGTTGTCAACCGTATCATGCCTGATACCACGGTGCGTACCCAAGCATGGCAACGCTATGGCGCTTGCAGCCCGCTTAGCGCTAGCAGCTATTTTCGCCAAATTACCAATTATGCCGGCGACTTAAAGCTACCGAATGAGTTAAATACAGGCAACAGCTATACGGTATTAAAATCGCGTTTTGTCGGTCAGATGACCCGCTTGAATAATGGTATGTCAGCGAATAGCGTGGATTTGATTTGTCAGGTAGGCACGCGCCGGCAAATGGTATTGACTGATGTGCACGTATGTTATGAAGGCAGCTCATTCGGCACTTGTAGCAATGTCGTCGACAACTGCGGTAGTAAGTTTATTATTTCAGGCGGAAAATAATTCTATTTTGACATTGAGTTATTGCGCATTAACCACCTTCTTTCTGCCTTTAATGAATAAAACAGTAAAGTACAAATGGCAAAAATATAGGCGATTTTTCTTATAACTCCCCTAAAATCTTAGCCATTATTCTGTCTAAAACGCTTTTAAACCGTCTTTTAATACTTCTTTTGCACCTTTCTTGAAGTCCCTCTAACGCCTTACTCCTCTAATGTTGTGCCAAAAATCTCATTATCTATCCGTATAAAATGTAACAATATAATTTGTATTGTCCGCAAACGCGTTCGCGCTTTCTCTAGACGGTTAATAGGCTGAGGTGCTACACTAGTGAACGGTTTATGACTGCTATATTCAGCGAGCAGGTCGCTATCTCAAACGATATTCATCAATCAAAACCATCTATTACAACCATCCATTAGAATTGTGAATTATCTAATCTATAATTAGGGAGTATTCAATGTCAATGAAACAGCCTTTACGTGTTGCCGTCACTGGTGCCGCTGGTAATATCAGCTATGCTATGTTATTTCGTATTGCATCTGGTGAAATGCTAGGTAAAGATCAGCCAGTTATCTTGCAATTGCTTGAAATCACGCCAGCTCTTGACGCCCTAAAGGGTGTGGTCATGGAATTAGAAGACTGTGCATTCCCATTATTGGCAGACATCGTGCAAACTGATGATGCGACTGTTGCCTTTAAAGACGTCGACTATGCACTATTGGTTGGCGCGCGTCCTCGTGGCCCAGGCATGGAACGTAAAGATTTGCTAGAAGCCAACGCGGCGATTTTCTCAGCGCAAGGTAAAGCATTGAACGATGTTGCTAGCCGTGACGTAAAAGTATTGGTGGTCGGTAACCCTGCCAACACCAACGCTCTTATTGCTCAGCGCAATGCACCAGACCTAGATCCACGCAACTTCACTGCTATGACGCGCCTAGACCACAACCGTGCCATCGCCCAGTTGGCTGGTAAAACAGACAGCACTGTCAATGACGTGAAAAAAATGATTATCTGGGGCAACCATTCATCAACTCAGTACCCAGACCTAACGGCTGCGACTGTTAACGGTAAACCAGCGTTAGATTTGGTTGACCGTGATTGGTACGAAAACACCTATATCCCAGAAGTACAACAACGCGGCGCTGCTATCATCAAAGCTCGCGGTGCGTCATCTGCCGCTTCTGCTGCCAACGCTGCCATCGCTCATATGAGTACGTGGGCTCTTGGTAGCGATGAGAACGATTGGGTTTCTATGGGCGTTTACTCAAACGGCGAATACGGTATTGCTGAAGGCTTAATCTACTCATTCCCAGTGACTTGCAAGAATGGCGACTGGTCTATCGTAGACGGCGTTGATGTCTCATCTGATTTCTCAAAAGAGAAAATGGCAGCCACCGAGCAAGAGCTTAGCGAAGAGCGTGATGCCGTAGCACACCTGCTTCCATAAGCAATCAATTTGCTAAAGCTAATATATAAGCATGAAACTAAATAATCGTTAAGCTAAAAAGCCCTCTTATTAGAGTAATGCCAGTCAGTTAAGGCAAAAACTCAATAAAAGTAATAAAATAGCCCATCTAATAAGTAGATGGGCTATTTTACTATGAGACTACAAAACGCTATTAATGAGACGCATAAAAGGATTCCAGACACCCTAGAACAATTTAGTGAATTAATAGATCCTGAGTGGATACAGCAAGCTTTAGAATATACCGGCAAAGCGAGCATTAGAAGGCGTAAGCTACCTGCTGAACATGTCGTTTGGCTAGTCATAGGTACCGCCTTATATAGAAACCGTTCCATCTGGTATATCACAGAGCAAATGCGTCTTAATCTAGACTCACAGGCCTGTGTACCCAGTGCAGTCGTACAAGCAAGACAACGCCTCGGGCATGAACCTCTAAAGCAGCTATTTCATCAACTAAGTGCTCACTACCAAACAGAATCACTAACCCAGCAGCAAGACTTTATGGGACTTAGCGTCCAAGCTGTAGACGGTGTCGTATACTCACTACCCTATACTGATGAGAACCTTCAGCACTTTAGTTCAAGCAAAGGCAGAACC
>NZ_LXWA01000090.1:0-9951 GCF_001652315.1 Psychrobacter sp. SHUES1
CCGCCATTGTTAAGCTCAATGGTGATATTGATGACCATATCGATGGTCATCCCAATTTAAAGCAAGACCAATATCTGCTACAAACTATTAAAGGCGTCGGCCCTGTTGTCTCAAAGCAGATGATGTCGCTGATGCATAATAAGCAATTTAGTCAAGCGTCGCAAATGGCAGCCTTTTTAGGTCTAGTTCCCAAGCATAGTGAATCAGGGCTATTTAAGGGCAAGTCTCGCTTAGCAAAGAATGGCTCAAGTGCCGTAAGAGCTAAATTGTATATGCCGGCGCTAGTCGCCATTAAGCATAATCCCGACATTAAGGCGCAGTATGAGCGACTGCTTGCTAACGGTAAGTGCAAAATGCAGGCTGTCTGTGCGGCGATGCGTAAGCTTGTGCATATTTGTTTCGGCGTGGTTAAACATCAGCAACTTTACCAAGCAAGAGTTGAGCTAATTAGCACTTGATTTGGCTTTTTTAAGATGGTATCTCTTAGCAGCTGTCCAATTTTATTATGCCACTACAGCATACGGACGGCGCGTTCTTTAATCTCAGGAGTGTAGTTTCGTGTTTTCATTGTCGTATTCTCTCAGAATGTTGAGCCTCCGACAATCCTGGGGCGGTTCACTACGCTATTTTATATAGCGTAGAGGGTTTTTACGATTTTAATGAATGATTGATAACTCTAAAAGAAAGCCGTAATGCTTATTGATCTAAGGGCTTTTTTACACAAAATGGATTCAGCGACAACTGCTCAACCTTATTTATCAAATTCTGGCTAACGCTCAATCAAGGTCATGTTGGTTCGCCTAAAACCAGCTATCTACTATTTATTTATCATTTACCTATAAACACCTTCTAAAAATTAGAAAGAGGTACGACGATAATTGCGATATTCAGGCAACCAAAAATTCGCTTCCAATCGGCGCTGTAGGTTCTCCGCTGTGATAGGTAGTGCCAGCTTATCTTGGACCGCTTGCAGTGCCACTTCATAGGCTATTTTTTTACTGATCTCTTTAATAACTTTAATTGGCGGCAGTATGGCACCGGGCGCTTTTTCGTACTCCATTGATATATCTGCAAGCGCTTGGCTTGCCGCCATTAACATATTATCGCTGATACCTCTCGCCCGTGCTGCGAGAACACCAAGACCAATACCAGGAAATATATAGCTGTTATTACATTGAGAAACCTCAAAAGACTGACCGTTAAAAGTGGTATGAGCAAAAGGACTACCCGTTGCGATAATGGCGCGACCACGGCTCCAGTTCATCACTTCTTGCGGTGTGGCTTCCACACGAGAGGTTGGGTTTGAAAGCGGTAGTACAATTGGGTGTTCAGTATTAGCACATAAGGACTCGATGACCTCTTGAGTAAACAGACCTTTTTGTCCACTCACGCCGAACAATACCGTTATTTTCGCTTGCTTAACCACTTGCGCTAAACCGAGTTTTTGACTCTTATCCCAATGTTCAATAGCCAACTGTTTTTGCACCAGTGGCTCTTGGAATTTTTGTAGTTCTGTCATGCTATCGGTGAGTAAGCCATAACGGTCAACCATAAATACTTGGCTGCGTGCTTGCTCTTCAGTCAATCCTTCGCGTTGCATTTGGCGAATGATATGCTCAGCAATACCGCAACCCGCCGATCCTGCACCTAAGAATGCTATTTTTTGCTGACTGAGCTTTTGACCTTTATTTAGACACGCGGCAATCAAAGCACCGACCGAAACCGCGGCCGTCCCTTGAATATCGTCATTGAAACAGCATAACTGGTCACGATAACGGTTTAATAACGGAGTGGCGTTACCCTGTGCGAAATCTTCAAATTGTAATAATACTTCTGGCCAACGACGCTTAACGGCTTGAATAAATAAATCGACAAATTCATTGTATTCATCGCCAGAGATGCGTGGATTTCTCCAACCCATGTACATAGGATCGTCAAGTAGCTGTTGGTTATTGGTACCGACATCTAATAAAATAGGCAAACAATAAGCGGGACTGATGCCACCACAAGCCGTGTACAAAGCCAACTTACCAATGGGAATGCCCATACCGCCAATACCTTGGTCGCCAAGGCCTAATATACGTTCACCGTCAGTGACAACGATCACTTTGACATTTTGTTTGGTGGCATTTTGCAGCATATCATCGATTTTATGGCGCTCAGGATATGAAATAAATAGGCCCCGTTTACGGCGATAAATTTGTGAGAATTTCTCACAAGCTTGACCAACCGTTGGCGTGTAGATGAGCGGCATGACTTCCTCAATATGCTGCTCAACGAGATGATGAAACAAGGTCTCATTGGTATCTTGTATATTACGCAAGTAAATGTGCTTATCCATCGCATTGGTAAATGAGCGCAGTTGGTGATAAGCCCGCAGAGACTGCTCTTCAATCGTTTCAATATTGTGTGGTAATAGCCCTGTTAAATTAAAGCTATCACGTTCTTCTGATGAAAAAGCACTACCTTTATTTAATAAAGAGGTTTCTAATAGCGCGGGGCCAGCAATAGGAATATATAAGGGACGCTTGTTTGACATAATAAAATCTTCTTATTAAGGACATATGAGTGAAAACGATGCTAGGGCTGCATTATACATAGCATCCGCTCATGTTTAACAATAGATAACAAATCATTTTGAGTCAGCTGGGCTTTAAACTTGATTGCTTATACATTTGCCTAGAAATACTGCCGTTTTCTCTAAAATTGCATGCAATGAGTCGATTACCGCGCCAATAATGATAAGTTCATAAAGGGGTTAACGTAAAAGAGGAATGTTCTTTCAGTCGCTTAAAAATACCGTAGACGCCAAAAATATGGTGGCTAAGAGATATTTAATTCAGCAGAGGCATCCATGGTTATTTGCCAGCAGCAGAAAAAGAGAAACGCTATTTTAACAAAAATCTCTTATCAATTGTCCTAAATCGGCTGACCATTATAGTCGTCTTGATATTATGAAAACGATTCGTCAAGAAGATGCCCCGCTTACGCTTAATGCAAATTTCGATGCCTTATTTGATATCTTATGGCGCTCAATGTCAAAACCTGAATTATCTACCTTATAAATCCTTTTTACAAAACTCAATCAGCGCTTCTTTTTTCAAGCTTTGGTCATCGGTAACGATATAAAACTTAACCGCCTGAGCTATACGCAGCCCAAGTAAAAAGCGACATCTTGAGGATACTTCTCGGTCCAAAACTTATTGATAAAAACCCTTCCATGGTTTTATTGGCTTATTGGTGAGAACTAAGCTGCTAAGTGATTAAGTGGCTAAATGATTAAGCTATTAACTGATTCACTAACAATACTGTTACTTCAGCTTCATCACCTTACTGCCAGCCCAGTGTGGCACCGTACTCATCTTGGTGGGCAAACAAAGGATGTGCTCTTGCCTCCTCTAAACTCAATACTGGCGTGACGCACACATCGGTGGATGCAAAAACCTGCTGCCAATGGCTTAAAGGCTGATTGGCAAAGGTATCAGCAACCATTTGTGCTGCCTCTTGGCTGCCCTTGGTATTGGGCATGACCCCACGCTGCCAATGCACATCTTTAAGCTCAGGCAATTTTAATATTTCACACAGCCCTTGCCAGAATTTTAGCTCTAGTGAACCCACCGCCATATGGCGATCATCGGAAGTTCTGTACAACCGATAACAAGGCAATAAACCGCCTAAGAAATCCTGTTGCGGCTCTGGGTTTTTGCCAGAAAAGCTGGCCACCAGTTTTCCAGTCGCTTTTGGCATGACCAGATGCTGATACAAGCTGTGCGTCATACTGATGGCTATGTGGCGGCCTTTCCCCGTACGCTGCGCTGCAAATACAGCCGCTAACAGAGCAATCACCGCCGTGTCACTACCGCCTGCTAAGTCTGCAAACTGAACATTGGGCATTGCCTGCTCGCCATCTGCCGTCTTGAGCTGGTCAAGCACCCCGCTCATCGCCATAAAATTGATATCATGACCGGCTTTATGCGCCCAATCATGAGTGATGGCGTCGCTATCAGTCACGCCATAGCCCGTAATCGATACCATGACCAGCTTTGGATTAATGGCATGTAAGGTTTTGGCATCAAGCCCCATGCCCTCAAGCACCTCAGGGCGAAAGCTATCGAGCATCACGTCGCTATCTTTGAGTTGCGCTTTGATAGTCTCGATACCTTGCGAGTCACGAAAGTCAACTTTTAAAGTGGTTTTGCCATGATTAAGGGCGGTAAACAAATCCCCGAAAGCGCGAGCTGGATCGCCATTGAGTGGTTCAATCTTAATAATATCCGCGCCTAAGTCCGCAAGCAATCTGGTCGCAAATGGCCCAGGCAGGTTGCGCGTCAAATCAACGACGCGCAGCCCTTGTAAGCAGTCTTTCATAGCATCTGCTCGATTAACCATCGATTCAGTCATCTGAGAAAACCTCGCCTTTTGCCGCCATTTCCACTAATAGCTGCGCAGGCTCAAAACGTGCGCCATATTTCTGTGCCAGCTCACGACTACGCGCGACAAATTTATCGACGCCTACTGAGTTGATAAACTGTAGCGTCCCCCCTTGGTTTGGCGCAAAACCCCAACCGAATATGGAGCCAATGTTGGCATCGGCCACCGTACGCACGACGTTTTCCTCATAGCATTTGGCAGTCTCATTGGCTTGCACGTAAAGCAAGCGGTCTACCAAGTCTTGCTGCGATGGCTGCTCATCTGTCGTTGGATACAGTTCAGTGAGCTCAGTCCATAGATGTTTTTCACCATTCTCTGGATAATCATAAAAACCTTTAGACACCTTTTTACCTTCGCGGCCAAATTCTTTGACCATTTTTTCTACTACTGACATCGCAGGATGCGGCGTAAAGGCCTTACCTTCTGCTTCCATTGCCTTTTTAGTCTGCTGCATCACGTGTAATGAAAGGCTGAGTGACACCTCATCTTGCAGTGCCAGCGGCGGCATCGGCATACCAGATTTCATACCAGCCACTTCTATACTGCGTGGGTGAACACCCTCAGCTAACATGGCAATGCCTTCTGACACATAAGTGCCAAAAACACGCGATGTATAAAATCCGCGGCTGTCATTGACAACGATGGGCGTCTTGCCAATTTGGCCAACATAATCAAAACCTTTTGCTAGCGTAGCATCGTCGGTTTTTTCACCAACGATAATCTCAACGAGTGGCATCTTATCAACCGGTGAGAAGAAATGTAGACCGATAAACTGGTTCGGGCGTTTGCTGGCCTTAGCAAGCTCAGTGATTGGCAAGGTTGAGGTGTTCGATGCATAAACGGCAGTCTCTGGAATAACGGCTTCAGATTGTCGCGTACATTGTGCTTTAATATCGATGTCTTCAAAAACAGCTTCAATGATTAAATCACAGCTTTCTAAATCATCATAAGACGTGGTGGTCTTGATAAGGTCTAATAATGCTTGTTTTTTGTCCTCTGTTGAACGCCCTCGGCTGATGGCTTTGTCTAGCAGCTTAGTAGAGTAGCTTTTGCCCTTTTCGGCACCTTCAATGGCCGTATCGATCAATATCACTTCCATACCTGCCTTAGCTGAAACGTAAGCGATACCAGCGCCCATCATGCCAGCACCTAAAATACCGACTTTGCTGACTTTAGATTTTTCAAACCCTTGTGGGCGTGATTGTCCTTTTTTAATACTATTGAGCTGCGTCCAAAGGCTATTAATCATGTTTTTGGATACGTCTGATAACACGCAGGCGACAAAAAAGCGCGACTCGATTTTAAGGCCGTTGTCGATATCGGTTAAGCAGCCTTCAAACACGCTAGATAAAATATGGGTAATCGCAGGATAGTTGCCGTGCGACTTTTGATTGGCCATCGCTGGGGCCATAGAAAATACTTGCACCACTTTTGGATGATTGCTGTCACCGCCTGGGATTTTAAAGCCTTTTTTGTCCCATGGTTGCTGCGCTTTTGGATTGTCATTAATCCACGCTTTTGCTTTACTGATAAGCTCGTCATTGTCATGAGCCACGTCATCAATAAAGCCAATTTCTAGCGCTTGCTGTGGACGCAGCTCTTTGCCTTGGGTCATCAGCTCAAGGGCTTTTTGAATACCAATCAAACGTGGCAAACGCTGCGTACCACCGCCGCCGGGTAGCAAGCCAAGCTTAACTTCTGGCAAACCCAGCTTGGTTGTAGACGAGGTTTTTGGTGAATCGATAGCAATACGATAATGACAGGCTAAAGCAAGCTCAAGACCGCCGCCAAGCGCCGTACCCGTAATGGCAGCAACGACTGGCTTACCAGAAGTTTCAAGTTTACGCAGGCTAGTTTTTAAGTCCTCAACCAAAGCAAAGGCTTGCTCGGCCGTTTCAATAGTAGCTAGTTGGTCAATATCTGCGCCAACCACAAAGGTTGATTTGCCAGACGTTAGAATTAGGCCTTTTGCGTTTTGGTCATTGATAAAAGCATCCGTTATTGTAGCAAAGGCTTCATTAAAGCCCTCTCCAATGACATTCATTTTACGTTCGGTTTGGTCGATAGTGACGGTGATAATTCCATTATCATATTGGGCAGAAAAATTCTTTAATGCATTGATGGCATCTACGCTATTGGTGCTCATTTTAAATCCTTGTTAATTGATGAAGCTATACGATTAATCATCCATAATCATTTTTATAATCGTTTTTGCTAAATGTTTTTATACGCGCTCAATGATAGTTGCAATTCCCATACCGCCGCCGACGCATAGCGTAACCATGGCGGTTTTTAAATCGCGGCGCTCAAGCTCATCAAGTACCGTCGTCATTAGCATCGCACCTGTTGCGCCGAGTGGGTGACCCATCGCAATCGCGCCGCCATTGACATTGACTTTATCTAAAGAAATACCAAAGTCGCTGGCGGTGTTCATCGGAACAGCAGCAAAGGCTTCGTTTATCTCCCATAGGTCGATATCAGACGCTTGCATACCCGCTTTATCTAACGCTTTTTTACACGCTGGTGTCGGGCCTGTCAGCATAATAGAAGGCTCTGAGCCAATGACCGCTGCCATAGTAATCTTCGCTCGCGGCTTAAGTCCAGCTTTGCCACCAGCGGCCGCACTACCGATAAGGCAGATAGCAGCACCATCGACGATACCTGATGAGTTGCCGGCATGATGCACGTGGTTTACTGTTTCAATCGTGGTGTATTTATCCAAAATAACGCTATCAAAACCCATCTGACCGGGCATAGCAAAAGACGGATTGAGCTTTGCTAAAGTGGCAACATCAGTATTTGGACGAATGGTTTCGTCTTTGTCTAATAGTAATAATCCATTAATATCCTTAACAGGCACCACTGATTTATTAAAATAGCCTTTTTCCCAAGCGGTGGCGGCTCTTCTATGTGACTCGGTGGCAAACTCATCAACGTCTTTACGGCTAAAGCCCTTTAGGGTCGCGATAGTATCAGCGCCAACCCCTTGTGGGACAAAGCCAGTAGCATCATTAACGCGTGGATCCATATACCAAGCACCGCCATCTGCGCCCATCGGCACGCGGCTCATAGACTCAACGCCTCCCGCTACGACCATGTCTTCCATACCGGACATGACTTTGGCAGCGGCAAGGTTGATAGATTCAAGGCCTGAGGCGCAGTAGCGTGACAACGTCACCCCTGCTACACGTTGATCCCAGCCTGCATCGAGAGCAGCGATGCGAGCGATATCAGAGCCTTGCTCACCGACTGGCGTCACACAACCAAGCACGATATCGTCGACGAGGTTGGTATCTAAGTGATGACGCTGCTGCATCTCTTTAAGTAGCGTACGTGTCAACCAAATCGGCGATGCTTGATGCAAAGCGCCATCCTTTTTTCCTTTCCCACGTGGAGTGCGGATCGCATCATAGATATAAGCGGTCTGGGTCATAATAAATCCCTTTAATTTTTAAGTAGCTAGTTTTAAATAATGAAGTATTGAGAAGCGCGCACTCTGCTCACTCATAAGCGACTACATAAAGCGCGAGGCCAGCTCTTTCATGATTTCATTGGTGCCGCCGTATATTTTTTGCACGCGAGCATCGGCATACATACGAGCGATTGGATACTCTGACATATAACCGTAACCACCAAATAACTGTAAGCATTCATCCATCGTTTTACATTGTTTTTCTGTCACCCAGTACTTGATTAAGGATGCTTGCGCGGCGTCAAGCTTACCCTGTATTTGCGCCTCAACTGCTGAATCACATAAGGCTTTTACCGCTAAATAATCCGCTTGTACCTCAGCGAGCTTAAAGCGCGTGTTTTGGAATTGCCAAATTGGCTTACCAAAGGCTTCACGTTCTTTGACATATTCAAGCGTCAGCTCTAACGCCAGTTTCATCGCGCCGCAGCCACTTAAAGCAATAATCAAGCGCTCTTGCGGCAGCTCTTGCATCATGTGTATAAAGCCGAGCCCCTCGACACCGCCTAGTACGTTTTTTTGTGGCACACGCACATTACTAAAGAAAAGCTCTGAAGTATCTTGTCCGGCAAGACCCGTCTTTTTCAGGTTACGGCCACGCGAGAAACCCTCTAAATCGTCGGTCTCAACAAGAATCAGCGAGACACCTTGCGCGCCCTTATCGCGGTCTGTCTTACAAGCTAATAGCACGATATTGGCATGCTGACCATTGGTGATAAAGGTTTTTGAACCATTAATGATATAATCATCACCCTCTTTTATCGCATAAGTTTTGATGGCCTGCAGGTCAGAGCCTGTCGTCGGCTCAGTCATCGCAATAGCACCAATATATTCGCCCGTCGCCATCTTAGGCAACAATGATTTTTTTTGCTCTTCAGTTCCAAGCTTATAGATATATGGCGCCACGATGCCTGAATGCACCATACCGCCATAACTGGCTCGATTCGCCTGCGCCTGCGCCAAAAGAATTGCGGCTTCATGACCAAAATCACCGCCACCGCCGCCATACTCTTCTGGTATTGACGCACATAAAAAGCCCATCTCGCCGGCCTTTTCCCAAGCCGCGCGGTCAATCATACCGTTTTCGCGCCACTGCTCGTCTTTGTCTTCCCAGCTTTGAAACATTTTTAGCGCACTGTCATATACCATTTCGTGTTCTTCAGTCATCCATTTTGCTGGAAATGCTTTGATACTCATACGGGTCATCCTTGACGTAAATTAAAAGACATAAATTAAAAAATAATAAAATTGATACGATTAAAACTAACGTTTATTAAGAATAATAGCCAATATACGGTAATCATAATTACCATATATATTAACTCTCTAAAGTTATATATTTAACAACTCGTAAAAACATACTAAATTAACCAAAAGCTTTGTTCAATAAACTTGTATAAAATCGTGCTTGGTAGATTTGACCACATACCCTAAGACTGTTCCTTATATTTCATAAAAAAAGGCTTGTTCGCAGCGATACGACAAGCCTCTTTTTATGGTATTTTCAAGGTTTTCAGAATGTATAAGACTAGGACGAACCTTTACTTAGATATCGCTATTATAGCTGCTGATAATAAAAAACTTATCAGAAAAATAAGATGATGCAACTATCACATATAAGCAATAAGGGTGGTGTTCTAAAAAGTATGCTGGCATCAGACATAGCCATAATTGACATAAAAAAACACCAGATCAAATACTTTAAGGTGATTGTCGAGCTTTTTTGAGAAGCAACAGGTTCTTCTAACGGCTCGTCGCAATCGGTGTCTAAGGCGACAGTTATTACCTTCTATGCCTACCGTATGCTGCTTGCCGATTTGTTTCTTGTCAGGCTTGAATGCGGTTATAAAGCTATCCCAGTTATCCATGCTAATAGAACCATAGCTGACTTTCAGTTGTTTAAGACGGGCTCTTAGCTTCTTAGCTGTTTTCAGGTCACGTTTGCCCCAGACATAAGCGACAATCTCATTAGTAGCACGGTCATAAGCATAAATAAGCCAAACTTTACGCTTCTTGCGATATACGTAAGTCCAGAACTCATCAACCTCTAA
>NZ_LXWA01000091.1:0-9506 GCF_001652315.1 Psychrobacter sp. SHUES1
AGAGTAGGCTGTCCATGGCGAGACTTACCTTCTTATTTCGGTCATTGGTCTCGCATATATCATCAATACCGTTATTGGCGTAAAACCGGTAAATGGCAAAAGCTCATGAAAATAATCACTTAGATTAACACATGAAGTGCAATACCAAATGTAAGGTAAAAAAAAGAACTAGATGCGCTAGCATCAAAGTTTTTATCCACCGACCAAAGTGAGATTGCAACCATGAGCTATACGCATCTAAGCCTAGGTGAACGATACCAGATTTATGCCCTTAAAGGGGCAAAACATAGTATTAATTTCATAGCGAGAGCGTTAAACAGAAGTCCCAGTACCATATCAAGAGAGCTTAGGCGTAATAAAAGCCTACGAGGTTACCGAGCAAAGCATGCTAATAACAAGGCTTGTGACAGACGGGCTAACAACGCCACAACTATTGTGGCTGACCTCTGGGCATGGGTGACAGACAGGCTTAAAGAGAACTGGAGTCCTGAGCAAATATCTGGCGTTCATGCTGGTATCAGTCATACCCGTTAAGTCGAACTCTAAAAACAGCAACAATGACACACTAGACTGGTATTTGTATCGTTGCCGTCACTTGGTAGAAAACGCTTTTGCTAAGTTGAAACATTTTAGGGGCATGGCCACGCGATATCATAAGCTCAAAGATAGCTATGCAGCAGCGGTAATGCTTGCTTGTGTCTTTATCTGGTTGCCACTCATTTGAATTCTATACACATCCTAAAAGGTATTGTTAAATTATCATAATCGCTATGTTGAATTGACCGAGGAAGGTAAACGATAATAAACCTAAAGGCTAAAAGCTAAAAGGTAAGAAACTCAATCTATAACAGCTGAACGAATATGAGCAGGAGGAAATACGGCGCTAAAGGTTGAGCCTTTGCCTTCTGTCGATGCGATTTGCAGGGTTGTGTCGTATTGATATAACACATGCTTGACTATTGCTAGCCCCAGCCCTGTGCCGCCTGTTTCCCGACTACGCCCGCTGTCTACTCGGTAAAAACGCTCGGTCAATCGCGCGACATGCTCGGGCGCAATACCAATACCATTATCGGTGACGGCAAAGCGACAGCCTTCTGCCACTTTTGCCCAACTGATAACAATATTGCCGCCTTTTGGCGTATATTTAATGGCATTGATGACCAAATTGGACAACGCACTGTTTAAATACATCTCCGAGCCGTAGAGACCATCATAGGTATCTATCTGCAGGTGCAGCGTATGGCCGTATTCTTGATTATACGCTTGCGCGTCGTCATAAACATGGGTGAGCAGCTTAGTCATATCAATATAATGCAGCTCATGCGTCTCTTCGATTTCAATTCGTGATAGCAATAATAAGTCATTGACCACCCTATTCATACGCGCAGTCTGCTGCGTCATTAGCTCAAACCCGCGTCGCCATTGCCGCGGCATCTCTTCTTGATCAGAAAAATTCTCCAGATAGCCCATCAGTACGGTGAGTGGTGTTCGCAATTCATGCGAGACATTGGCCACAAAGTCGCGGCGCATTTGCTCTAAGTGTTGTAAGCGGGTCACATCATAAATAATCAGCAGCTTTTCATCGCCAAAAGGCGTGAGCTCACATTTAAGATAACGGTTAGGGTCACGCCATGACTTCATGTGTACGCCATCATTGGGCGTGATCTTATTCTGATAGTACTGATGAAACTCAGGGACATTAATAAAGTCAAAAATACTTTTGCCATGGTCCGCTGACTGTAGCAATAATAAATCTTCGGCGGCCTGATTCCACCACTCCAAACCATCGTCACCATTGAGCAAGATAACCGCATCTCGCAATGCGCGTAAGGCACTTCTGATTTTTTGAAGCTGATCGGTAGAATTTTGCTGCAAGATTTGATGGTCCTGTTGTTTTTTACTTTGTTGCACTGTATCTGACTTGGCGTTTTCTGGTTGGGCGTTTTCTTCAAGCACTGTCATGCATACCTCTCATTTTTATTGAGCCAAACTAGAAAATCGATAACCTGTTCCACGAACCGTTTGAATCAAGGTACTACAATCGTAAGGCTGGAGCAGTTTACGTAAACGCCTGATATGCACATCAATCGTGCGATCTTCGATATAGACATTACCGCCCCAGACCTGATCGAGCAATTGAGTGCGGGTATAAGCGCGCTCTGGATGACTCATAAAAAACGCCAGTAATCGATATTCTGTCGGCCCGATATCGATGACTTGATTGTCAGCGGTAATGCGTTGGCTTTTGGGATCGAGACTAAGCTTGCCTATTTCGATCGGCTTATCACTACTAAGCGCACGACCACGGCGTAATACCGCTTTGATTCTTGAAATCAATTCACGCGTTGAAAATGGCTTGGTCATATAGTCATCAGCGCCCGCGTCAAGCCCATGAACCTTGCTATCCTCTTCACTTTTGGCCGTCAGCATAATTACTGGTATCTCGCCCAACATCTCATCGCTTTTGAGCATGCGGCAAAAATCAATACCGCTTTTATCACCCGGTAACATCCAATCGAGCAAAATCAGCGCGGGTCTGTGATCGACCACTTGCTGATGCGCCTCTGCCACGTCAGCCGCTTCTAAACTCTCAAAGCCCGCCATCTCTAGCGTCATTACCACCATCTCACGAATTGCAGGTTCATCTTCTACAATCAAAATCTGCTCACTGCGCATACCATAGCCTTATTATTAAATGACAAAGTTGAAAGTCAAAGTTAAAAGACAAAAACCTAGAAATAAATAAAACAATATTAGGCGCCAGCATTAGCTGCCAATGCCTGCCCATTAAACGGCTTAATTATGACAGTTTAATGACATTGAGTTTGAAATCCGCTTTTACGAAAACGCCTGCCCACATCATAACGATTTTTGCACAAGATATCAGCCGCCATTAGCACTAACTTTGCCCTTTATCACACGTCTATTCTAATTAAATGACTTTTTTCATAAAAATGTCTTATTTCATCAAACTGTCATATTTGCGCGGCACAATGGGCTCATCGACCACCAAGCGTCTTTGCAATAAATCATTTTTAATAAAGCGTTATTAACAAAGCAGTATGAATAAAGCACCATTTATAAAACATCGAAATCAGCTCTGTTATTTATAAATATCCAATACTCAACTATGTTTACTTAATATCATTACTTTTTAGGAGAAATAATGCGTTATTCATTAATAGCTTTAGCCGTCGCGAGTACCTTAACCTTAGCTGCTTGTAATAAAAACTCCAATAGCAATGAAAGCAACGAGCCCGCTACTTCGGCGCAATCAACTACCGCTACTACCGACACCGCAAACGTTACGTCGTCAACCGCTAAATCAGCTGACAATGTATCAATGAATATCACCGGCGCAGGCGCTTCTTTCCCGCAGCCTATCTATGCTAAATGGTCAGATGCCTATCATAAAGCAACTGGCGGTCAAGTGAACTATCAGTCGATTGGTTCATCGGGCGGTATCAAACAAATCGTCGCAAAAACGGTGGATTTTGGCGCGTCCGATGCGCCGATGACGCCAGCGGAATTAGAGGAAGCCGGTCTGATTCAATTCCCGACCGTTATCGGCGGCGTGGTACCTATCGTCAATATCGATGGCGTTGCGCCTGGTCAATTGAAGCTCGATGGAAAAATGCTCGCTGACATCTATCTTGGTAAAATCAGCAAATGGGATGACCCTGCCATCAAAGCTATGAATCCTGACTTAAGCCTTCCTGACGCCGCCATTACCACAGTGTTCCGCTCAGACGGTTCGGGCACAACCTTTAACTTTACCGATTATTTAGCCAAAGTGTCAAACGATTGGAAAGACAGCGTTGGCGTCGATAAAACCGTGAAATGGCCAACCTCGGCAACCGGTGCGGGCGGTAAAGGTAACGAAGGCGTGTCAAGCTATGTGACGCGTATGAAAAACTCTATCGGCTACGTTGAATACGCTTATGCTAAGCAAAACAGCATGGCACACGTTGCTCTAAAAAATGCCGCTGGCAACGTCGTGCAACCATCTGCGCAGACATTCGCCGCCGCTGGTGACATCGATTGGTCAAAGCAAGAAGGCTTTTATAAAGTCATCACCAACTCTGAGACTGATCAAGCATGGCCTATCGCTGCTGCGACCTTTATCTTAGTCCATAAACAACCGCAAGATGCCAAACAAGTGGCAGGTGTCCTTAACTTCTTTGACTGGGCTTATGCTCAAGGCGATGATGACGCGATGAGTCTTGATTATGTGCCTTTTTCAGATACGGCCGTGGCTTTATTTAAGGCGAAATGGAACGAGGTGGTAGACAGCGAAGGTAAGCCTGTCTATACCTCAGCACAGTAGCTCGAAGCTTTTTAATTCGAAGCTTATTAATTCGAGAAGAAGCCAGTCGAGAATAAGCTAACTAATGCCATCAAGCAAATACTGAAAAGCGTGTTTGCTTGGTGACGTCTTAGCCGTAGTGAACTTAAGATTCGGTCGTTAGATGATACAGTTTATTACGGTAAGACGCTAAAGCTAAAACCCCTAAGGTTTTTTACAATCAAGCTTTCACACTAGCAAGCGTTAACACAGTTAATCATTAACATAATGAAAAGTTAGAGCGATAAACAACAGAGGCTTTTATGGCAGACCTAAAATCCCAACTGGCAAAACAAAAACGCTTTGACGCAGTTTTTGTTAATGCCACTAAAGCATTTGCAATCTTGGTGCTCTTGTCGCTTGGCGGCATCATGCTGTCATTGATTGTCGGTGCATGGCCAAGTATCACTGAGTTCGGTTTGGGATTTTATACCAGTAATAACTGGGATACGGTGAACGATCAATACGGTGCGCTTGCACCCATTTACGGTACGGTGGTCACTTCACTCATCGCTATCTGTATTGCCGTACCAGTCAGCTTTGGGATTGCTATCTTTTTAACGGAACTTTGTCCCAATTTTTTGAAAAAGCCATTGGGTATTGCTATCGAGCTGCTGGCAGGCATTCCTTCTATCATCTATGGCATGTGGGGCTTGTTTGTCTTTGCACCGTTTTTTGGTGATCATATTCAACCTTGGTTTATTGAAAATATTGGCCCCCTACCTATTATTGGTAAAGTTTTTGCCGGTGCGCCGATGGGACTGGGTATGTTTACCGCCTCGTTAATACTGGCAATTATGATTATTCCCTTTATCGCTGCCACCATGCGCGATGTTTTTTCTGTGGTGCCAGACCTGCTAAAAGAGTCCGCGTACGGCATGGGCGCAACCACGTGGGAGGTGATGTTTAAAATCATCTTACCTTATACCAAAGCAGGTGTGGTTGGTGGCGTGATTTTGGGACTGGGTCGAGCGCTTGGCGAGACGATGGCCGTGACCTTTTTAATTGGTAATGCCTTTAATATTAGCCCAAGTCTATTCACATCTGGGGTGACCATTACCTCAGCGCTGGCCAACGAGTTTGCCGAAGCGTCAAGTGAGCTGCATCTCGCGTCATTATTACATTTAGGGTTAATCCTGTTTGTCATTACCTTTATCGTTTTATCAATATCTAAACTCATGCTCATGCGTATTGACCAAAAAGCAGGCAATTAAACATACTATTTTAAAAGCCAACAAAACCAATCAAATCAAAACAAGCCTAAACAAACTAAAACACGCTATTTGCCGCCATTATTTGACTCAAGAAGGACAAACACTTCATGACTTTCGCACCAGTCACCACTCAAACTGCCGAACCAAACCAGTCTTCTGTACGCTTTGAAGATCGATACAACAAGCGGCTTTATAACAAGCGCCGTTTTATCAATAGACTGGGACTTGGTTTTGCTTTATCAGCGCTTGTATTTGGTTTGGTTTGGCTGATTTGGATTTTGATGACGTTGTTTGTTGAAGGCATGCAAGGTTTAATCGAGATGCCTGTCTTTATGGCAGATACCCCGCCACCGATGGGCGAAGGTGGTCTACGTAATGCCATTGTTGGCTCAGCAATGTTGGCTTTTTCGGGCTTAGCGATTGGTGCGCCAATCGGCATGATGGCGGGCATTTATTTAGCAGAATTTTCACAGGGCAGTATGTTGGGTAAAGTCACCCGATTTTTAAATGATATTTTATTGTCTGCCCCATCCATTGTGATTGGTTTGTTTATTTATGCCTTGATGGTCAAAGGACAGAGCTTTTCGGGTTGGGCTGGTGCATTAGCGTTGGCGCTAATTGTGATTCCTATTGTCGTGCGTACGACGGAAAACATGCTAAACCTTGTACCTAATACACTACGCGAAGCGGCTTATGCATTGGGTACGCCAAAATGGAAGCTGGTCAGTACCGTGACCCTGAAGGCTGCCAAAGCCGGTCTGACTACCGGTGTGCTGCTCGCTTTTGCGCGTATTACCGGTGAAACCGCGCCCTTGCTATTTACCGCGCTAAACAACCAATACTTTAGTACCGATATGAGTGAGCCAATGGCCAACTTACCCAACACGATTTATCAGTTTGCGATGAGCCCTTATGATAACTGGCATGCACTGGCTTGGGCGGCGGCGCTACTCATTACCGCGACAGTATTATTCTTAAATATTGCGGCGCGCTTTATCGGTGGCAAAGACCATAGCAGATAATTCAAGGCTAACAGAAGCACAGCTAATAGTAAAAAAACACCCCCATTTAATAAAACTTTAAAACAGATGGATACCATTATGACTGATGTATTAGAGAGAAAAGCGACTAAGCCGATGACAGATACCAGCAGCAAACGCCGTTTACTGGATGACGCTATGTTTAACAATGGTCAGCATAAACAGCCAGATATTGCCCATCTTATCAAGCAAACCATGGCGGACATGCCCGACAATATGCCGCCTGCCAAGATTACCATTCGCGATTTAGACTTTTATTATGGCGATTTTCAAGCATTAAAAAACATCAATATCGATATTCCAGAAAAAAAGGTCACCGCTTTTATTGGTCCCTCAGGCTGCGGTAAATCAACGCTGCTACGTACCTTTAACCGTATGTATGACTTGTATCCGAGTATGCATGCTGAAGGTCAAATTACCCTTGATGGCCAAAATATTTTGGCCAAAGACATGGATGTCAATTTACTGCGTGCGCGTGTCGGTATGGTTTTTCAAAAACCTACACCCTTCCCGATGTCCATTTATGACAACGTCGCATTTGGCGTCCGTCTCTATGAAAAGCTCAGCAAAGCAGAGATGGATGAACGTGTCGAGTGGGCACTCAAAAAGGCGGCGTTATGGCTGGAAGTCAAAGATAAACTCAAAGCGTCAGGATTGTCATTATCTGGCGGTCAACAGCAGCGACTTTGTATTGCCCGCGGAGTAGCAACGAAACCTGAAGTCTTGCTATTAGATGAGCCAACGTCAGCGCTTGACCCCATCTCTACTGGCGCGATTGAAGATTTGATTACCGATTTAAAAAACGACTATACCATTGCTATCGTCACCCACAATATGCAGCAGGCCGCGCGCGTCTCCGACTACACCGCTTATATGTATTTGGGGGACATGGTAGAAATGGGGGAAACAGATCAAATATTCACCAACCCAGCACAAAAAGCGACTGAAGATTATATTACCGGTCGTTATGGCTAAGTCGCTGTTCGCTTAAAGCAATCATTTCTAGCAGTCATTTATCACGCTACTCATTTTGGCAATATTTTTATGAGCAACACCAATACGATTAAGGAAGCAAGCATGGCGATAACGGCAAAGCATTTATCAAAGAGTTTTGATAATGACTTACATGACGTGATTGAGCTGTTTATGCAAATGGGTCACATGGCAGCAGAGCAAGTCATGGTTGCGACACGCGCCTTGATAGCTGCAGATGAGGCGACCGCGAAAAAAGTGATTGAAGATGATCATCTGATCAATCAGCTAGAGATTAAAATCGATGAGCAAATCATTTTGTTGGTCGCCAAACGCCAACCAGCTGCCAATGATTTGCGTTTAGTCATGGCGCTTAGTAAAGGCATTGTTGATTTTGAGCGTGTCGGTGACGAAGCAGAAAAAATTGCCCGTATGGCCTGCAAATTGATTAAAGATGGTGCATCTCCAAGAGGCTATTCAGAGGTTCAGCATTTATCCAATCAGGTGCGCCTGATGCTGCTTGATGCGATTGACGCCTTTTCGCATATGAATCCTCAGCAAGCGTTTTCGGTATTGCAAAGTGATACAGTGGTTAATGAAGAGTACCAATCTGCCACTCGAGCCTTGATGACCTATATTATGGAAGACAGCCGCCATGTGTCCAAAGTGATTAACATACTTTGGGTATTACGCGCCTTAGAACGGGTGGGCGATCACGCTAAAAACATTGCTGAACTGGTCATTTTTTGCACCAGCGGCAAAGATGTGCGGCATACAGATTTTATGCAAGTCGAACAAATCGTCCAGCAAACAACTGATGCTGGCCGGCATGAGTAATAATATTAATAAATAGACAAAAAAATTTTCTCAATTAACCCCTCTTCAAGGCCTTTATATATACTTAGTTATACATCTTTCTTAAGCGCCGTTACTTGTATTAAAAACAGTTTATGCCTATCTTTTCTAGTCAAGAGTTTGCCACGCTCTCATACTTATTCAAAAAAGCCATTATAGGCCTCATAAATAGAGATCTATAATGGTTTAATCCTATCTTTTCTCAGGTGGTATAAGAATTTTCTGATGTAAATACTTTCTCTTTACATAATTTCCTTATTATTAATAAGTTAGCGATGGACAGTAAAAATCATCCTTTTCAGCTATAACTGGGCATTGGCGCTATCAACCTCAGCATATACCGCTGTGCTACCGTCTTTGTTGATTTGCATCACTTGATAAGGTGAAAATTTATTTTGGTACTCCATCCCGGGGCTACCCATTGGCATACCGGGTACGGCAAGACCAATAGCCTCGCTTGGCGGATTGGCTAAAAACTGGGCTATATACTTGGCAGGCACATGACCTTCGAATACATAACCGTCGCTCGTGACCGCCGTGTGACAAGAGCGCATATTGCTCGGGACACCATAGCGTTCTTTAAAAACTGCTAAGTCGGCGACATCTTGTCCCGCCGCAGTCATACCGTGATGTTCGGCATGGCTAATCCACTCCTTACAGCAGCCACAATTGGCATCTTTATAAACCGTCGCAGAGACGTTTCTCAGCGCATCACTGTTACTGCTAGAGCTCGTCGACTCAGTTTTAGACGTTTGGACTTTTGAATTCTGGCTGTCTGTTGCCGTCTCTACAGGCGCTGTGGTTGCAGCAGTGGTATTGGTGTCGTTACAAGCAAATAACGACGATGTCACTGTCAGTAGGATAAGCGCACCAAACAATTTATGCTGCTTAAAAGTTAAGTTATGGTTATCAGGTTTCATACATACCCTCTCGTCATTTATTGTTTAATGTCGCATGTGATATTTATAACTTAGATTAACACACCAAGTGCAACGCTAATTAATATTATAGAACGCCTGCATAGGCGTCTTAAACCCTAATCGTTTTCTTGGTCTGTTGTTTAGTTTGTTCTCAATGTCC
>NZ_LXWA01000092.1:0-9076 GCF_001652315.1 Psychrobacter sp. SHUES1
ATGTGTATAGTGTTTCATAACGTTCTGATATGTAGGAGTTGAAGTTTGAAATGCAACACGGCACATCTTACTCTTCAACTCATTCTTTTAAAACGTTGCACTTCTTATTTGAATCTAGGAAACATATTCTAACCGATATAGGTGCCCTAAATATGAGTCCAACCATGATTGCTTACGGTTACCTTGCCATCGCTATTGTCTGCGAAGTCATTGGCACTACCTTTTTGGTCAAGTCAGAGCAGTTCACGCGTTTTGTGCCCACGCTGATTATGGCGGTGCTTTATGCAATTTCGTTCTACTTATTGACCCAAACCATAAAAACCATACCGATTGGTATAGCTTATGCATTATGGGGCGGGCTTGGTATCGTATTGACTTCACTGGTAGGACTGTTCTTTTTTAAGCAAACGCTCGATACCGCAGCGATAATCGGCATTGCGATGATTGTTGGTGGGGTAGTGGTGATGAATTTACTGTCTAATTCTGTGGCACATTAAGTAAACAGGCATTAGTAGTCGTTAAACATTGAAACGTCAAGGATAAACACATTGACCACATTAAAGTATATCGCGCATTACTCTGAGCAAATTCAAAGCCAAGCGGCGACGCTGATTAGCACGGGCAGGCTGGGTGAGTATTTGGATAAAAACTATCCAAACCGTCATCAAATACAAAGCGATAAAGCGCTATATCAATATAGTAATGACATTAAAAATCAGTATATGCGTAAGAGCAGTCCGCTGTCGCAAGTTTCTTATAACAGTAAACTTGCGGTGCTCAATCAGGCACTTGGCATTCATACCTATCAATCGCGCGTGCAAGGCAGTAAGCTAAAATCACATAATAGCATCACGGTAGCCAGCCTATTTAAAGAAGCGCCGCCCGAGTTTTTGCGTATGATCGTGGTGCATGAGTTGGCGCATTTTAAGGAGCAAGAGCATAACAAGGCCTTTTATCAACTTTGCTGTCATATGGAGCCAAACTATCATCAATATGAGCTTGATACTCGTTTATGGTTGCATTGGCGCGAGCGCTCATCTATCGTGATGAAATAAAAGCTAATAATAATGCTAAGTCAATAAAATAGTAATAGCGCTAATGACGATGAATAAAGCCGCTGTTTTAACACTAAGGTAGTCTATGAGTCAGTCAGCGCCGCAATCTATAGCTAAAGATAAAAAAGCATGGCTCATTCCTGTGCTGTGTCTCATCGCGGGTGGCGGATTGATCGGTATTTCTACCAATCTAGCCAAATTAGCAGGTGAGGTCGGTCTGACGCCGCTGGCATTTCTGTTTTGGTCTATCACAGGTGCGGCGTTTATTTTATTTAGTTATGCGTTGTTACGCCACGAGCTGCCGCCGTTAAGCAAAACAACCTTGAGCTATTATTTGGTTGCGGCGTTGGTGAGTGTGGCAGGCTCCAATCTCATTTTCTTCTCCGCTATTCCGCATGTCGGCGCCAGTTTTGTCGCCTTGATTATTTCTCTGCCGCCACTATTGACGTATCTTGCCGCTATCATCCTAAGAATAGAGCGCTTTACCAAGCTGCGCGCGCTTGGCGTGGTCGCGGCACTTGCCGGCGCAGGGGTGCTCGCCGTCCGTAAATTCACTGCGCCCGATGCCAGTGTTTTTTGGATTGGGCTAGCGCTTTGTGGTCCGGTGTTATTGGCGATTGGTAATATTTATCGCACCTTATATTGGCCTGATAATCTCTCTCCGAGCGCGCTGGCACCGGGTATGCTGATAGCCGCATCCGTGCTACTTGGCTTGTTTAGTATTTTACCTAATTATTCTCTTGCCGTTCCGCTAGCTGAGATGTTGCCGTTAGGGTTGATTGCCGTGCAGGCTTTCGTTTTTGCTGGACAGTTTTTATTGTTATTCTTACTACAAAAAACCGGCGGCCCCGTACTACTCAGTTTATTAGGCTCAGTTGGGGCGGTGGTTGGTGTGCCGGTTGCTATTTTTTTACAAGGCGAGCGTCCGCCTGAAGGGTTGTTTTTGGGCGCATCATTGATAGCGCTTGGCGTCGTGTTGGTTACCTATGGTGGGGTAAAAATGGCGGCATCAAACCAGCAGACTCAATAAAGGGTGGGCTTGCGGCTAAAAGAGGTAAAAAGCAGCTAAACCGTTAAGTTTTCTTAGGATTGAAAGATTAGGTTTAAATGTCCGCCGTCGTTACCATACGATTGAGCATGGCTGCTAAGCGCGCGTTGTTATCGGCAATATATTTATCGCCAAGCGTTATGATTTCAGTAGGTGATTGTACGGTTTTAGGATAGTTAATTAGCCCTTTTTGAATGGCATTGTCGCCATTTGCTACCATTTTAACGATGCTTTCTTTGGTGACTTCAAAATGACACTGCCAAGCCATAACCCAAGTACCAAGCGCTTTTTGCTGCGGCGTTTGATAAAGAAAGCCTTGATTGGGCCACGCTGCTGATGTTGCTAACGGAATCGCTCCTTGTGGATATTCAAACCCATCGCCATGCCAATGAAAGACCGTAAACGGCTGCTTTGGTAAGTCCTGTAGTAAAGGGTGAGACTGAGCGTCTTTAGTCAACTGAATAGGTAGCCAGCCGATTTCTTTTACGCCTGCCGGCTCTACGCTCGCCCCCAAGCAGTGCGCAATAAGCTGCGCCCCCAAACAGACACCTATCACTGTTTTTCCGCTATCCATACTTTGTTTAATCAGACGTTTTTCTTCAATTAGCCAAGAATGGTTGTCCTCATCGTGGACACTCATCGGCCCGCCCATCACGATTAACCAGTCAAAACTGTCAAGCGCTGGCAAGGTGTCTTTATTATAAGAACGCGTGTAGGTAATAGTGTGCTGATGATGAACTGCCCAATGCTTAATAAAGCTGAGGTCTTCGTAATCTGTGTGAAATAAAGCATGAATGCGTAAGGTCATCTGATGATCTCGATTAAGAAGTTATATTTTTATAATATTGACAGTCTATAAGCTATGAGCTGTCTTAGATAGTGGAAACTATTTAGAGTACTCTAATTCTCTTAAGTGTTTCATTATAAAGCGTAAAATTAGCTATTCTTATAATAACCTAATATTGTGATAGAAAAGGCTTGCAAAGTTTTAAAAACTTGCTAAAATGCATGTCCTAAATAGGCGTATAGCTCAGTTGGTTAGAGCGCTACCTTGACATGGTAGAGGTCGTTGGTTCGAATCCGATTACGCCTACCAGATTCGAAAATCCCCAATCTTTATGATTGGGGCTTTTTTTATGCCCGTTTTATAAGGGTTGTAGCAGAGATCGAAAGTATACATCCGGCAAAAACTCTGTTTGTCTATCCGTAAGTTAAATCCGTTAAAAAGTCCGTGTGCGTAAAATGTGCCCAAGGCGTGCCTAACGTATTTTTGGCTCGTTAAATAATGGAGCTTTTTGACCTCAACCTTAAGTACTCTCAATGTTTGCATTTTACATGCTTCAAAAGCCGGTATTAGCGAAAGCCCAAATCATCACGTGATTTGGGCTTTTTAATGTCTAACACATATGCCAAATCGTATCTAAATCTGCAGTTAACTATACAGCTCGAGCTTATTGCTAACTTTTCTTAGGTTCTAGCGTTTGTGCATTCTCCATATCGGCACTAGCAACATATTCAAAGATATCTCCAACCCCAACTTCTAAGAATTCACACAGCTTATCGATAGTATCAAAATCAATTCTTGATGATTGGTCGTTATATATTTTATGTAACGTCGTTTTGCTGATTCCTGTCGCGCGTACGGCATCCGCTACCTTTAGTCTTCTTTCGGCTAACAAAGTCGGTAAATGATTAACTATCACATCAAAACTCCAATCTTAGTTGTAAAAAGTACTTGCATAGTTATAAAAATATGTTAAATTACAACTATGGTGTTCAAAAGTACCATTATAATTAAACTTTATATAAGGAATGTATTATGTCACACACTTACCTGACAACCCAAGAGCTTTCTGAGCGTATCAAATACAATCCGCGCATGATCCGTAATGAGCTTAAGGATAGCGTACTTATTGAAGGCATTCATTACATACGTCCTTTTGGTGGTCGCAAGATTTTATACGTTTGGGAAGAAATTGAAAAAGACATGCGCACTGGTATCACCGGTAGCATCAACGCCATGGCACTGCAATAAGGAGAAATATGATGGCTAGCATTAGAGCACGTAAAGGTAGCAACATGCTATTTGTTGATTTTTATTATATGGGCAAACGCTGTCGGGAGACGACAAACCTGATAGATACTCCGGCAAATCGTAAAAAGCTTGAAAGTATTATTTTGAATATGGAAGCCGAAATTAGGTTAGGTATTTTTAATTATGCTAAATACTTTCCGAAAAGTGATAAGGCTGCAGAAATGGTAGCTTTAAACGATCGTAAGGAATGCATTAATACTAACGTTCCTTCCTTCAAGCAGTTCGCAACACTGTGGTTTTCTGAAAAGGAAATTGAGTGGCGCGATACTTACAAGCGCAAAATACAGGAGATTATTGATATGTATTTGCTTCCTGAGTTTGGTACTAAAGCCATTCATGTCATAAAAAAGACAGATGTATTAGCCTTCCGTTCATCGCTCGCCAAAGTAACGTACGGAAAAGCTAACAAACATCTGTCAGCGGCACGCATCAATTCGATAATGGTACCTTTGGGTATGATACTAAAAGAAGCCGCTAAACGCTATAAGTTTGATAACCCTTATTATGATATCAAGGCACTCAAACAGCCTAAAACTGATATTCAGCCTCTCACGTTAGAGGAGGTTTGGACGTTTATTAATGGCGTGAGAGAAGATTATCGCCATTATTATCTGGTGCGGTTTTTTACAGGTATGCGTACCAGTGAGATTGATGGGCTGACATGGGATAACGTTGATTTCAATCGTCGTGAGATTGTCATTAAGCAGGCGTTAGTCAAAGGCAAGATTGTCCCTCCTAAAACATAGGAGTCTTATCGTGCTATTCAAATGTCTCCATGGGTTTATGAGGCGCTGAAAGAGCAACAAGAAATCTCTTATAGGCGTTCGGATTATGTGTTTTGCTCACATACGGGTGAGCCATTGGATTATAACAATGTGAATAAGCGTATTTGGCATCCTACACTTAAAGTTTTACGGTTGAAGAAGCGCAACGCCTATCAAACACGCCATACTGCAGCGACTTTATGGTTGGCGGCAGGTGAGAGTCCTGAGTGGATAGCCAGTCAAATGGGCCATTCGACGACTAAGATGTTATTTAATACTTATAGTCGCTATGTACCAAATATGACACGCCAAGATGGTAGTGCTTTTGAGGCGCTCGTAAATCGAAGCCAGATTACTCAAGCATCTACTGACAAGGAGACGTCAAAATGAAAATTATTGATTACAACAAGCTATTTGCCGAGTTTAAACCTAATGGCTATGTCAGTGAGGATGCAAATACTATCGCCAATATGCTGATTTATGATCTATGTATTCAACCTGGCTCTAATCTAGCGCGCTTTTTAGGAGTTAAGCCTTGCTTTGACAATCATATGGCGATGCGTATATGGGTACAGAAGCGCTTGGATGTGAGTCTTGGATATGTGGTTGAAGATATGTGTATTCAGCTACAGAGCGAGCTTTACGAGCTACTACCACTGTCTGGTTATGGCTACTAACGAGGAGAATATCATGAGTGTTAACTTTGTGTTCAACTCAAGCCTAGATGATGTAGCAAAGCGTTTGTGCTATGAATATTGGTCGTATTTATCACCCAATGACTATATCAATCACCTAAAGATACTTTGCTACGATTACAATATAAGGTCTGAGGAGTTGTTTGCTACGCTTGCAAAATGCCAGGTTTATTTAGATGACATACATTGCGAGTATTGCGGTCGTCCCTATCAACTAGATGTGCCAGCAGATATTCCCCATGCAAGACAACATAAATCTTGGTTTTGTGATGGATGCATCAGTTTTTCTGGGGGACAGCTTACGGTTAGTAGATAGATATTTAAGAGTATTTGATAACCAGATGGCCTAGGCTGTCTGGTTTTTTTTATGTTGATTATTTTCTTCTATGTAAAAAGCGTAGTGCTTAATCAGTCTATTTTCGAGAATTATAAGCCACCTATGCGGTGGTGAAGATAAGGTCGCCAAGGTGGAGACCGAGCCAGTCTTTCTAAGCACCTATGCGGTGGTGAAGGGTTTTGCAGGTGAAAATAGCAGAATGTATAATTTCTAAGTCACCTATGCGGTGATGAAGATGCAGTAAGCAACTAACAAAGGATGTTTTATTTTCTAAGTCACCTATGCGGTGATGAAGACGAGCCTTGCAGTGTTTACTTAGGCGCTAATTTTCTAAGTCACCTATGCGGTGATGAAGCTTTAGTGACGTATGGCTCACTCACGCCGCTATTTCTAAGTCACCTATGCGGTGATGAAGCCGACCCGTTCCAGCGTTTAGGCGTATTTGCAGTTTCTAAGTCACCTATGCGGTGATGAAGCAGAAGAGCGTGCGCAAGGTCGTAAGGCTGTTTTTCTAAGTCACCTATGCGGTGATGAAGTTGGCTTTTAGGCGGTATGATGGGGTTTTATTTTTCTAAGTCACCTATGCGGTGATGAAGTTTGCACTAGATGCAGAACAACACGCAGAGGTTTTCTAAGTCACCTATGCGGTGATGAAGTCTTCAAGCATCAAGCCTTTGTTAATCATCTTTTTCTAAGTCACCTATGCGGTGATGAAGGAAAGGACAAAGGCGGCGAGTGGATTAGCCAATTTCTAAGTCACCTATGCGGTGGTGAAGCGCCTGTTTGCTGCATTGGCGTTTTGGTTAATTTTCTAAGCCACCTATGCGGTGGTGAAGTGTCGTCGTCGTTCATACCCATAAACGGTCTATTTCTAAGCCACCTATGCGGTGGTGAAGTTGCACAGACTGAGCAGATTAAGCATGTTATGTTTCTAAGCCACCTATGCGGTGGTGAAGGCTGCCTGAAGAGTATCTGAAGCTGGTCTGTGTTTCTAAGCCACCTATGCGGTGGTGAAGAACACGCACACAAACACTGGCGATGCGGTTGTTTTCTAAGCCACCTATGCGGTGGTGAAGCTATTCAATACGCCAATGCCGCTTCATCTTGGTTTCTAAGCCACCTATGCGGTGGTGAAGCACCGAAAACAGACCACTGATTTTGGACTTGTTTTCTAAGCCACCTATGCGGTGGTGAAGAAAATAAAAAAATATTAAGCCGTCCTTTATAGTTTCTAAGCCACCTATGCGGTGGTGAAGGCTTCGTGTCTTGTTTCGACTGTCAGTTTTTATTTCTAAGCCACCTATGCGGTGGTGAAGTATTCGCTATCAAAACTATCTACCACTTCGTATTTCTAAGCCACCTATGCGGTGGTGAAGCAGCCGCGATAAACATTGCTTTTAGGGTGGTATTTCTAAGCCACCTATGCGGTGGTGAAGTTAACTTGGCTCTAGCGACCTCTGCTGTCTCATTTCTAAGCCACCTATGCGGTGGTGAAGTCGCTTAAAGCCACTTGCTTGCGTTTTGGTTATTTCTAAGCCACCTATGCGGTGGTGAAGATACACAAAAAAACCCCGCTACTTGGCGAGGTTTTCTAAGCCACCTATGCGGTGGTGAAGCGCGTCATCTAACTGGCTGTCATCAAACAAACTTTCTAAGCCACCTATGCGGTGGTGAAGCAGCCAAACTAAAGACAGCATCACTTTTGGTTTTTCTAAGCCACCTATGCGGTGGTGAAGAGTCGTTCTGTGCATGGCTGGATATTCATCATTTTCTAAGCCACCTATGCGGTGGTGAAGAACACGCACACAAACACTGGCGATGCGGTTTGTAGTGGCATAATAAAATTGGACAGCTTCTAAGAGGTTATAATAACCCAAAGAAGGAAACTAGTATGACCAACAATCGCAATCAATATACCCGAGAATTCAAGCTTGAAGCCATCAGCTTAGTAACTGAGCATAAGCGTAAAATACCTGATGTAGCAAGCTCACTTGGCATTGGCAAATCCACCCTGCAGAAATGGCTGAGTCAGTATCGACAAGAAACGAATGGCCAAGCACCTAAAGTCGGCAACGCTTTAACGGATGAACAACGCGAGCTACAAGAATTGCGTAAGCAGGTTAAGCGACTCACTATGGAGCGCGACATATTAAAAAAGGCTTCTGCTCTGCTGGCCTTGGACAGCCTGAACGGCTATCGCTGATAAGCAAGCTTGCAGAGCAAGACAAAAGCGTCAGTAAACGCCGACTATGTGACTTATTTGGCATCATTAAAAGCAGCTACTACTATGGCACACAGACTAAGCCTATCGATATTGAACGTGTCAAACTAAAAGCCTTGATACGTCAAATATTGGTGTAATGGACAAAATTCATGCTAAAAAGTAGAAGGTAGTCGCTAATGGACATAATTCATGCTATTTGAGTGATTTTGATAGTAGAAAGTCTTTAATAAACCGTAACTTACGCTGGTCATTTAGACCATGATGACTGTGTAATTGGCGCTTTAACTCACTGAATAAACCTTCAAGAGAATTGGTGGTATTTGGTATGTCTAACTGCTCATACTCTTGATAAGTAAACAACCAATCACTATTGGTTCTGAGGCTGCGATAAGCACTTCTAAGACGCTTATGCGTATACCACGTTCTACCAGTATCTTCATTGATGCTACGCTCACTCAGATAGTCTTCATGGGTTAAATACCATTGATCTAAGCATTTTGTGAACGTGGCTTTATCAAGCTTAGTTAAGTCTAAAGTGAGCCGTCTAAGCTCGATACTAGCAATATTTTTAGGGCGACGAGTGAGGTAACGAGTCACTATTTGCACCTGATGAAACTGGCACATCTGGCAAGGGGTGCAAGTAAATAACGTTCTAAGCCCTCGTCTGCCATCGCAGGTGATGCTTTGTACATCAACGCCTAACGATGCTAGATGATCAATTCCTTGTTTGTAGGTACTATTGGTTTCATGACTGACTATCGCGTAGTAAAGAACCGCTTTAGTAGTATTGTCCATAAAAACCATTAAACCGAACTTACGACCAAAGTAAGTGGTGTCCATGATGATGTTAGCAGTCTT
>NZ_LXWA01000093.1:0-8669 GCF_001652315.1 Psychrobacter sp. SHUES1
CAAATTATGACTTAAGCACGGTTAATGACTTATGGATACATCAAGGCTTGAGCCCCAATCAAACTTATTTGGATACGGTGCAGCGCTATTACGGTGGTAAAGTCACCACTCTTGATTTTAAAAACAGTCCTGAACCTTCCCGTCAGACTATCAATAAGACCATTGCCAAACATACCAAGCAGATGATTCCTGAGCTGCTCGCAAAAGATAGTGACCCCTGCCGTCAATCCCGTATATATAAACTTGGGAGATTTTGATTACGCAGCCTGACGATAATAATCAAACCACACCTGTCTTGGCGATTTATAGCCTAAACCCTTTTGAATCCTAGTCTGATTATAATATAACTCAATATATCCAATGATATCTCTGATAGCTGCAAACCTTGTTTTATAGTCTTGGTGATATACTAGCTCGTTCTTCAATATGCCCCAGAAGCTTTCTATGGGTGCGTTGTCAAAGCAGTTGCCTTTACCGCTCATTGAACCTGTAAACTGATGCTGCTTGATGATCTTGTGGTAAGCATGGCTACAGTACTGACTGCCTCTGTCAGAGTGAACGACTAGCCCTTTGCTTGGTTGTTTATTCTTGATGGCCATGTTCAATGCTTTGCATACTAGATCTGCGGTCATTCGCTTATTGATCGCATAGCCGACCAGCTCTTTGGTATATAAATCTTTGACTCCCGCTAAATACAACCAGCCCTCAAGCGTCCAAATATAGGTGATGTCACTGGCCCACGCTTGGTTAGGGCGACTGGCATCAAACTCTTGATCCAACACGTTTGGATAGACCAGTTTGTTGTGATTGGAGTCGGTGGTGACTTTAAAGCGTTTGTGGCGACGGCATTTGATGCTGTATTCCTCTTTGATGCTTCTGACCATGCTCACTTAGATGCGCATGCAGACGCTCAACACCATAGCGCTCATGAGTTTCACTGTGAGCGGCTTTAACGAGTAGCTCACAATGGTTGCGATGTATCTGCTGCTTGCTGATATCGCGACTCAGCCAGTCGTAGTAACTTGAATGCTTAACCCTTAGCACGCGGCACATAGTGGTGATGGTAAAGAAGTGCTGGTTATCTTTGATGAAGGCGTACCTGACTAGCTGTTTTTCGCGAAGTACGCCGTCGCCTCACTCGAGCATAGCTCTCCCCTTGCGTCGGGGCGAAGCAGTGCTTCGCTTTATCCCTCCTCATTTAAGATCTCTCGCTCCTCTTCGGCAACTTTGAGCTGTCGTTTGAGCTGCTTTATTTCTTGAAGAGCTGTGATAAGATCAGGGTCGTATTGCTCTGTGCCGACAAGCTTGCCTTGGTTGGCTTTGTTATGCCAATTCGATAGCGTTTGCATGGCAATGCCAAGCTGCTTTGCGGTTGCTGAGATATTGCCATTATTGTCTGATATCTTCTTAACGGCTTCAGCTTTAAATTCTGTGCTATAGGTTCTTATTTTCTTGACCATGATAAACTCCGATTAATATGCTTAGTTTACCAAGTTTACTTGTACGGTTTCTTCAGCATAGCTCAAGCCTTTAAATCAGCCGCTACGGCCTTCTTATCCGTCCATGGTACAAACTTCATGGAGTAACGCACCATATGCACGATACACAGCTGAACCTGAGCGTTGGGATAAACCGTATTGATGGCATCAGGGAAGCCCTTTAAGCCGTCGACACAGGCAATGAGGATATCTTGTACCCCGCGGTTTTGTAGTTCAGTGAGAACACCCAGCCAGAACTTAGCGCCTTCATTCTCTGATAACCACATACCAAGCAGCTCTTTTTTACCGTTAAGAGCAACACCTAGCGCCAGATAGATAGCCTTGTTGATGATCTGCTTGTCTTGACGTACTTTAACGACAATGCAGTCTAAATAGACGATAGGATAAACACTGCTCAGCGGCCGGTTCTGCCAAGCGGTGATGTCCTCTAAGATGTTATCGGTGACTCTTGAAACCAAGCTGCTTGAGATGTCGACATCGTAGAGCTCTTTAATGCTCTCTACAATCTCGGTGGTGGTTTGACCCTTGGCGTAAAGGAATATGATCTTGTCATCGAGACCTGAGATACGGGTTTGATGCTTACTAACGAGTACAGGCTCAAAGCTGCCACCGCGGTCTCTTGGGGTGGATATCTCAAGATCGCCTGTGTCACTGCGGACGGTCTTTTTAGTGTGCCCGTTACGCTTATTAGGTTTATCCGCCTTTTCATGCTTGGGATAGCCGAGATGGTCTTCCATCTCAGCTTCTAAGGCAGTATCAATAAAGGATTGCATGAGCTGCTTTTGAAAATCTTTGATGTCATCGAAGCTGTTCATGCTACCAGCCATTTGCTCGGCCAGTTTCTTGATGTCAGATTGAGTAGTCATTGCTTATTCTCCTGTTATTGGATTATAAGCAGTTACACAGTTTTTAGGAAAGGCTCTATTAGCTTTTTTATTTCATTCATCTTTTTATAGACATCAAAATAGGCTTTTTACTTAGCAGTAGTAAGCCTGTTTCCGATGTAATGAGTCTCGCAAATGTGCAACGAGCAGTTTTAACTTTTGATCTGGTTGCCTGGCCTTAGGATATACTGCATACATGCCCAGTTCCTTTCGTGTAAACCGTTGCAAAATCTGAGTAAGTGTATGTTGTTGTATCTCCTCATGGACCAACGCTTGGGGCAAAAAAGCAATGCCTAAATCGCTGAGCGTGGCTTGTTTAATCGCACTAAGATGATTGCTATGAAACCTACCATGGACAGGCATTAATTGCTCTGTGCCGTCTATACATACTGGCCATATGTTGTTAGAGGTATTATCTAACTTATAGATTATGCACTCATGATTGTCTAATTCTTCAGGGGTTTGAGGCGTACCATATCGCTTTAAATAGTCTGGCGTCGCACATATCACCCATCGGCTATCTATAAGACGTCTTGCAATGAGCGATGAGTCTTCAAGCTCAGCGGTCCTTATTGCCAAATCAAATCCTTCCTCTATCAAGTCAACCAATCGATTGGTAATTTGTAACTCTACCGATACTTCAGGGTGTTGTTTACAGAATTCAGCAATAGATTCGCTCAATATGAAATTCGCAGAGACCACAGGCAGGGTTATACGTATATGGCCTTTCATATCTTCGCCGTAACCCGTTACTGCATCTTCAGCTTCCTGAAAGGCATGTTTAGCAATTTTAGCTTTGTCGTAAAGCGTCCTGCCGGCATCGGTTAAGCTCAACTTTCTAGTGGTTCTATAAATGAGTTGAGTATTTAAGTTCTCTTCTAATCTTGCAATGCGCTTGCTCACTACTGAATTGGTTAATGATAGCTTTTCAGCGACTTTAGAAAATGACCCTTCCTCAACAACTTGGACAAATAAAACCATATCGTCAGCTTTGACCATACTTGTGCTCCAATTGGCGTAATGCGGATTAGATTATAGCAAAAAAGGAAAATAATATTGTCCATTGATGCAATATATCAATTAATTAACAAGGCGTAGACTATTTTAGGGCTTTTTGAACATGGGCCATAGACTGTCGCAAGTCGTGCTCGGTTTTGTCTACAAGACGGCTTGGATAAATTAGCAGTCCCTGTTTGTGAATGTTTAATACAACTTAGTCATCATTGAGTCGTCAAAATAAAGGCTGCGATGACTTGGTTCAGGGAAGATCGCACAATCAAAAGGATGTAATTTTGAATCAAACAATATATGGGCTTTTGGCATTACTGCCAATCGTTCTCTGTGGTATTTTTCTTATAGGCTTGCAATGGTCAGCTAAAAAAACAATGCCTATCATTTTAGTTGTTACCGCTGCGCTTGCCATTTTTATATGGGATATGACGCTTAACCGAGTGTCATCATCTATTATTCAGGGTTTGGTGATAACTGTCTCGGTGTTGTGGATTGTCTTTGGTGCTATTTTTCTGTTGAATACATTAAAACATACTGGTGCAATCGCCGTTATCCGTGCTGGGTTTACCAATGTATCGCCAGATAGGCGTGTGCAAGCCATTATTATTGCATGGTGCTTTGGCTGCTTTCTTGAGGGTGCCTCAGGTTTTGGTACAGCTGCCGCTATTGCTGCGCCTTTGCTGGTGGCGATAGGATTTCCAGCGCTGGGTGCGGTGTTGATGGGAATGATGATACAAAGTACACCTGTATCATTTGGTGCGGTCGGTACGCCTATCGTTATTGGGGTAAATAATGGGTTAGATAAAGCGGCCATTAGCGCTCAACTGGCACAAGAAGGACTACAGTGGGGCGACTTTTTACAACTGATTACCAGTCAAGTGGCTATCATGCATGGTGTCATTGGTACGTTTATGCCACTTTTTATGGTGATGATGCTCACCCGCTTTTTTGGTAAGAATAAAAGCTGGAAAGAAGGCTTCGCTATTTGGCCGTTTGCGATTTTTGCAGGCTTGGCATTTACAATCCCTTATATGATAACCGGTGTTTTTTTAGGGCCAGAGTTTCCTTCACTGGTCGGAGGTTTAGTTAGTATAGCCATTGTTGTAAACGCTGCTAAAAGAGGGTTTTTAGTCCCAAAAACAACTTGGGATTTTGCGCCTCAGAAAAACTGGCCAAGCGAATGGATGGGTAAACTGGTGGTCAGTAAAGAAGATGTGACGCTTGATTTAACCAGTAAAAAGATGTCTGCGGTTATGGCGTGGTTCCCTTATTTACTCGTTGCAGTCTTACTGGTGTGCTCAAGAGTATTCGCTGGATTTGAATCCTTATTAACCAGTGCAACGTTAGATTTTACGACGGTTTTAGGAGAGGCAGATGTAAGCGCTAGTTTTAGTCCTCTGTGCTTACCTGGAGGCTTGTTAGTAATAAGCGCCTTGGTTGCCGCTGCTCTGCAAACTAAAAAACCAGGTAGTGCACTAAATAATGCCTTTAAAGAATCAACTAAAACGGTCTTAGGAGCTGGTTTTGTACTGGTTTTTACGATTCCAATGGTCAGAATCTTTATCAATTCAGGGGTAAACTTATCAGATGTGGCGAGTATGCCAGTCGCCAGTGCCGAGTTGTTTGCGGGTACTTTTGGCAACGCTTTTCCGTTAATTAGTTCTACCATTGGTGCACTAGGGGCCTTTATCGCGGGTTCTAATACCGTTTCTAACATGATGTTTAGTCAATTTCAGTATGAAGCGGCGGTGAGCCTACGTATTTCACCTTCTTTAATCATAGCGTCTCAAGCTGTTGGTGCCGCAGCCGGTAATATGGTTGCCATACATAACGTGGTGGCTGCATCAGCAACGGTGGGTTTACTTGGTATGGAGGGCGCCACACTTAGGCGTACTATTTTACCCACCATATACTATGTGTTGTTCTGTGGCATCATCGTCATGGCCGCCATTTACATTTTTGGTTTTCAAGGGCCCTTAGCATGATGAATGACACACAATCACAAGATAAGGAGCATCATATATCTTCGTCAAATCGCGATTCTCAAGGCATGCTTAGTCCTGATCAAGTACTAGACAAGCTAACACAATTACTGGGTGCTAGTAATGTACAGGCTGATCCAGAGAAAAATGAGCACTATAGAATGGGGTGGCGCTCTGGTGGTGGCAGTGCCTTAGCCGTTTTATTTCCGCAAACACTGCTGGAGATTTGGCGTAGCCTAGAAGTATGCGTTGAAGGCGACTGCATCATTATCATGCAAGCGGCTAAGACAGGTCTGACTGAAGGCTCAACACCGAGCGGTAATGACTACGATAGACCAGTTGTGGTGATTAATACGCTTGCAATGAACCAGTTGTATTTGGTGAATGACAACGAGCAAGTGATCAGCTTGCCTGGTGCGACATTGCATCAGCTACAAAGTCAGCTTAATGCTGTCAATAGAGCGCCTCATTCCGTCATCGGTTCCTCGACGTTAGGCGCGTCTATTATTGGCGGTATATCTAATAACTCTGGTGGGGCTTTGGTCAAAAGAGGGCCCGCCTATACCGAGCTTGCGTTGTTTGCCCAAATAAACGAACAAGGACAGCTGGTATTGGTTAATCATCTAGACGTAGAGCTAGGTGATACGCCAGAAGAAATACTGACTAATTTGCAAAATGGTAATTTTGATAAAAGAGAATTACCTGATAGTGGCAAGCTCGCATCTGACAAAGAGTACATCGCCAGAGTAAAAGACGTTGATGCAAGCACGCCCAGTCGCTTTAATGCGGACAAGCGCAGACTGTATGAAGCCAGTGGCTGCGCTGGCAAGCTTGCGGTGTTTGCAGTACGTCTTGACACTTATCCAATAGCGGCAAAAGAGAAAACCTTTTACATAGGCACTAACAGTGTGAGTGAGCTTGCACAGCTCAGAAGGCAGATACTATCAAGCTTCGACAATATCCCTGAAGTGGGCGAGTATATGCATCGTGATATATTTGATGTCTCCGCTAAATACGGTAAAGACACGTTCCTAAGTATTAAGCATCTCGGCACAGATGCCTTACCTAGATTGTTTTCTATCAAAGGCGCTATTGACGCTAAATTTCATAAGTGGTCATGGATGCCAAAGCATTTTACTGACAAAGTCATGCAGTTCATCGCTACTCTATTTCCAAAGCATTTACCGAAGCGCATGATTGAGTATCGTGAACAATATGAGCATCACCTAATCTTAAAAATGAGTGATGAAGGGATAGCAGAGGCACAGGATTTTCTGAAGACCTTCTTTGCTGCTTCAGACACGGGTAACTATTTTGAATGTAGCCAGGAAGAGTCAGAAAGCGCGCTTTTAAATCGTTTTGCGGCAGCCGGTGCCGCATTACGCTATGAAATCATACATGAAAAAGAAGTTGGTGAGATATTGGCATTAGATATTGCCATACCGCGTAATGAATTAGAATGGCTTGAAACCCTACCTGAAGAAATTGAAAAACACTTAGAGATGAAGCTGTATTACGGACACTTCTTTTGCTATGTGTTTCATCAAGATTATATTTTGAAGAAGGGCAGTGATGCACACCTTGTTAAAAAGATGATGTTAGAGCTATTGAGCGCACGCGGAGCCAAATATCCTGCTGAGCATAATGTAGGGCATCTATACGAAGCAGAGCCTGATTTGCAGAATTTCTATAAAAGCCTAGACCCAACCAATAGCTTTAATCCCGGCATCGGTAAAATGTCGAAAACCAAACGTAACTGCTCGTGCTGTGTGTAATAGTGAGTGTGGGTTGAGCTTGCCGCTTCAAAAATAAGCCAATTGCATCCATCGTTTAGCACTAATCAATAAATAATTAGAGATTCAAAAATATTACATAGATATTTAACAGAATAAGGGCAAGCGTATGATTATTTCATCTCCAAACGACTACAGGGCTGCTGCCAAGCGCCGACTGCCACCATTTCTATTTCATTATATAGATGGCGGTGCTTATGAGGAATATACCTTAAAACATAATGTTGAAGATTTATCGAAAATTGCCCTTAGACAACGTGTACTAAATGATATGTCACTGCTTAGTCTCGAGACGCAGTTATTTAATGAAACTCTGTCTATGCCTGTCGCGTTGTCACCCGTGGGTCTGACAGGTATGTATGCCCGCCGCGGAGAAGTGCAGGCCGCTATGGCAGCCGATCAAAAAGGCATTCCGTTTACCATGTCGACAGTTTCGGTTTGTCCGATTGAAGAAGTAGCGCCTAAAATTAACCGTCCGATGTGGTTTCAGCTTTATGTATTAAAGGACCGAGGTTTTATGAAAAATGCCTTGGAGCGTGCCAAAGCGGCGGGGTGTTCGACCTTGGTTTTTACGGTAGATATGCCAGTACCAGGGGCACGCTACCGAGATATGCACTCTGGTATGAGCGGTAAAAATGCTGCTATGCGCCGTTACTTACAGTCTATGACGCATCCGCAATGGGCATGGGATGTAGGGCTAAATGGCCGTCCGCACGATCTGGGCAATATCTCTACTTATTTAGGTAAGCCAACAGGATTGGAAGACTATATAGGCTGGCTAGGTAATAACTTTGACCCCTCTATTTCTTGGAAAGATTTAGATTGGATTCGCGAGTACTGGGATGGGCCTATGGTCATCAAAGGTATTTTGGACCCAGAAGATGCCAAAGATGCGGTGCGTTTTGGAGCCGACGGCATAGTCGTATCGAATCATGGTGGGCGACAGCTGGACGGTGTTTTATCCAGTGCACGTGCTCTGCCTCCTATTGCCGATGCAGTTAAAGGAGAGATTAAAATTTTAGCCGACTCTGGTATACGTAATGGCTTAGATATTGTGCGTATGTTGGCTTTGGGCGCTGATATTTGCATGCTAGGGCGCGCTTTTATTTATGCTTTAGCAGCGGATGGCGGTGCAGGGGTAAGCAATTTGTTAGAACTGCTAGATAAAGAAATACGCGTCGCAATGACCTTGACTGGTGCCAAAACGATTGCTGATATTAATTCTGACTGTTTAGTAAAGCTGGAGAATTAAACTTGAAGCCGTTAGTTTAGTCATCAATCGTAATAATGAAACTCATAATATTGTTGGCTGACTAGGGATAGACAGATATACCATTACAGGAATGGCTGACCCAGTATCACCAAAAAATAAATGATTAATCTCTGCACACGACAAAAAAATCATCCCCACCCGATTTTCATAGGTTTAGGGGTTAAAAAGCTAACTAACTGTCGAAATACAGTCTTATCATTGTTAAAGAACACCAAGTGAAGGCCCTC
>NZ_LXWA01000094.1:0-7550 GCF_001652315.1 Psychrobacter sp. SHUES1
ATCGCCTTAACTCTTTGTTTGTTTTTAGCCCGCTGAGCAGTACCTAGTTTTTTAGCGTATTGCTGGGTGACTTTGGTTTTTAGTACCTCACCATTACTTGTCGTTGCTGAGTCCCTGCAGCCTAAATCAATACCAGTTTCTCCTGTACCGCACTCAATTTTTGGGTACTCTTTAATGGTGATACAGGCATACCAGTGGCCGCGACTGTTTTGTACAAGCTCACAGGTGTTGATGGTGTAGAGTGCTAGATTATAGCTATCCCACACGTCGATGGTCAGCTTCTTGCCTTTAGCCAGGCTAAATTGAATGGTGGATTTAAGACTTTTCTTTCCTGATTTTTTGATACCTACGTATTTGATTGCTGCTTTTTTAAAGGGAATCCAACCAAGTGATTTGCGCTTAGATTTTGGGTTATTGGTTCGCCAATTTAGTTTGGCTTTTTTGAATTGCTTGCGAGATTTAGCATGGGTTTCGGTGATGGCTTGTAAGGTTTGGCTGTGCAGGTTTAGCAGCTCGCCACTACCTTTTACATAAGCCGCAATATCATAAGCGGAAAAGAAATGATTGGTGCGTTGAAGATGCTTAAAACTCAAGTCATTCACATAGTTCCACACAAAATTAACTGCGCCCGCTAAGGTATTTAGCTGATTGGCGTGTTTGTCTTTGATGCGACACTTGAGCGTTTTCATAGAGTGATTATGGTCTTAATGAGTTTGGTTGACAAGTCTGTTTTAAGGCTGAGCGACAATAGCTGACGCCTAATGTCCACGCCCTAGAAGGGACGTGGTTTTACAGCGCTTTTTGATAAAATACGTTTACCTTTTTCTGTGACTAAAAAAAGCCTCTAATGATTAGAGGCTTTTCTATAATAAGCTACAACTAAAATTATTCAGCAGTTTTTGAAATCACTTCATTTAAAATCCAAACCGGCTTAACCACTTTCGTTGCTTCATTCATAACCGCTTCTTGACGCACATCTAGAATATAGCGATAGTTTGGCTCATAAGTAAAGCCTTGAATATCACCATTTAGAGGCGTGTAGTTTTTCTGATAAGTCTGGCGATATTGTAGGCACTCTGACTCAACCATAGTACCACTCGCGGTGGGCAGCTCACACACCGCTTTAAGTGGTGCTATTTCAATTTTGAAACTTGGGATGTTAACCACTTTCACATTCACAGGTTCGCCTTCGACCACCATAGTACGCTCATCATTCATACCCATGGTAGAACAACCTGACAAGACAAAAGTCGTCATCAATGCCGCAATTGCTAATTTTTTCATTATTAAATCCTCAGTTTATTTATTAGTATTAATCATTACCTTTCAAACTCATTTTAATCAATTATCACTATTCAAAAGGTAGCAAGCAGTCATAAAGATACTGTTAATCAGAAAGTCAATCTAAGCTCATCTAAAATAAAAACGAACACAATTGATATAAATTTTCTCAACTATTAATAGTACCGTCTATTGTTTACTGCAATCAGTATAGGTCGCACCGATGCCTAGCCTCTATAACTGCTTTGTAAAGTAACGTCAGCTTTTGCAACTGCTGTTAATAAACGGTTTAAATTAGACCGTATTTAATACAAAAATATTGAACATAAAAAAAACGCTCAAAGCTAACATTATAATGGATGGCTTTGAGCGTTTTTATAAAATGATAGATAACTTTTAACTGCGATAGTCCGCATTTATCTTAACGTAATCATAAGACAAATCGCAGGTATAAACGGTATCCTCGGCATCACCGCGGGCCAAATTAATATGAATGGTAATCTCAGGCTGGCTCATGACTTCTTTGCCCGCCGCTTCCGTATAACTTGGCGCCACACCGCCATTTTGACAAATCATCACTTCATCTAAATAGACATCGACTTGCTCGGTATCAAGGTCGTCGATACCTGCATAACCAACCGCTGCTAAGATACGTCCCCAGTTGGCATCACTGGCAAAAAACGCCGTTTTGACCAGTGGTGAATGGGCGACCGCATACGCCACATCGCAGCATTCTTGCGTAGTATTGCCACCCGTGACTTTTACCGTCATAAACTTGGTCGCGCCTTCCCCATCTCGTACAATCAATTGTGCCAAGCGCACAAACACTGCTGTTAAGGCGCCAAATATCGGCTGATAATGCGGATGCTCTGGGCTATCAATAATCTCCGAGCTCGCTGTTCCGGTTGCAATCAAGACGCAGCAATCGTTGGTTGAGGTATCACCATCGACAGTAATGCGGTTAAAGGATTGCTCATTAATTTTGCTCAGCATTTCTTGCAATAAGTCAGCGGCGATATTGGCATCAGTGGCCACATAGCCAAGCATGGTCGCCATATTGGGGCGTATCATTCCCGAGCCTTTTGACATGCCCGTAATATGATAGCTGATAGCATCGACATCAACCTTTTCACTGGCAAGCTTTGGAATCGTATCCGTCGTACGAATACCATTGGCCGCGGCCAGCCAATTATCGGCGGCCAAATTGGCTAAGGCATTGTCTAAGCCTGCGATAACAGCATCACTGTTTAGTCGCTCGCCTATCACGCCTGTCGAAAATGGCAAAACAGTACTGACATCCACGCCCGCTTTAGCAGCTAGGGCGCTACAGATATCAACCGCGCGGCGTTTACCATCAGCGCCCGTACCGGCATTGGCGTTGCCGGTATTGGTGATTAAATAACGCGGGCTGGCTTTAGCAAAGTGTTCACGTAAAGCACGTACCGGTGCGGCACAAAAGGTATTTTTAGTAGTCACAACCGCAGTGTTGGCGCTATCAGCAATCTCTATCACCACCAAATCATCGCGGTCTTTGTAGCGTACGCCTGCAGCGGTGGCGCTTAGTTTAATCCCATCAATAGGATAAATCGTATTGGGTATTGCAACGTTGCCGACAGCCATCATTCAATCCTTATTCATCAATGCTGATGCATTATTTATTGGTTATAAGTTATCTTTATAAAATCTTAGTTATACGCTCTTAGTTTTACAGTCTTAGATATAAAACTTGGTGATTAAAACCTGCTGTTAATACTCAAGCTATTATACTTTATTTAAGTCAAACGCTGCCCAAATTGGCGCGTGGTCAGACGGTTTTTCCATGCCGCGTAGCTCATAGCTGATACCAGCATCGACACAATGTTCGATCAAATCTGCCGTACATAAAATATGATCGATACGCAGCCCGCGCTTAGGATCATCATTGAAACCGCGACTGCGATAATCAAACCAGCTATATAATTCGGTGCTGTCTGGATAATGCAGGCGATAAGTATCGGTCAGCTCTCGCGCCATCAAATTACCATACCATTCGCGCTCTTCAGGTAAAAATGAGGTTTTTCTATTTTTAAGCCAGCGCTTGGCATTGGCCTCGCCGATACCAACATCGATATCTTCTGGGGCAATATTCATATCACCCATGATAACCAGCGAGCGCCCTTCAACTTTTAGCGTATCAATATAGGTTATCAAATCCGCATAATAGGCACGCTTCATAGGAAATTTGGTCGGATGGTCTTGGCTCTCGCCTTGCGGAAAATAACCGTTAAGCACATCCACTTCGCGACCGTCAAATACGTAACGCGCATGGATAAAGCGCTTTTGTGCTTCTTCATCTTCTCCCGGAAAACCTTTTTGCACAAAAATAGGGGCAATTTTAGATAACAATGCGACGCCGTAATGCGCTTTTTGACCAAAATACTCGACGTGATAGCCCAAACCTTCCACATCTGCGAGCGGGAACTGCTCGTCGTGTACTTTGGTTTCTTGCAGACCGATCACATCAGGGTCGATAATCTCTTTTATCGCTTCTAACTGATGTTGACGGGCGCGAATACCATTGATATTAAAACAAACAAAACGGGTCATAAACTATCCTATCATTATGAGTTAAAACAAAATCTTTCTATAACAAGTATTTTTATAAAATAAAGCAAGCAGCGAGACATTATAAATAAAGGCTTATCATAACAGACATCGGCATGGCTAGCTGTTGCGCGCCTTTATCTCTTACGATAGAGTAGCTGTCATGAGTAATAATCTAGGCATTATTACTGCTTATTTTTATAACCTTATATATCAACCTCTACACGCTATTAATGGCGCAAACTTACTGAGCAACACGATGATGACAACCATGAATAAAAATACCGCTGCACCATCGATGCACGCAAGCACCCCGCTATTTGCTACTGATTATAATGTCTATATTAACCATACTGATGCAGGCGGCATTGTCTACCATGCCAATCACTTAGTGTTTTTTGAAAACTGCCGCCGCGACTGGTTCACCAAGCTTGGTTTAAATGGCTATTTTTTGCAGACCGATGATGGTGAGATTCAGCATTTTGTCGTCAGCCAAGCAGATTTGCAATATAAAAAAGCCATTTTATTAGATGAGGTCATCAATGTCCGCATTGATAAGGTTGAGCTAAAACCTGCCAGCATTATATTTTATCAAAGTATCCATCGCTTAGCGCCGAATGACAATGATAGCCCTCAGAAAAGAAATGCCTTTTCAAACACTAGTTTATTAAGTCGCGCTAAAATCGTCATCGCTTGCGTACAAAACCAAATCACGCCTGACTCTGCAAGCAATCATGGCGCACCCATGCGCCCTATTCGTGTACCGCAAAAATTAAGCGAAACCATTAATCAAGCAATAACCTCACATAGTATTGAACAGTAACCCGTACATAGTGCTGATTCATTCTCGTTTAAAGCTTAAGTCATAACACACTACTCTTTCACATATCGCCATTCCTTTGCAGTGATATTTTTAGGCACGACTTAAACGGTTTTTAAGTTATATATCGTATTTATCCAAAGACCATCTTAAATTTTTATCCAAATATCAGCATGTTTCACTACCACCTCATTGATGGTCTTTTTTTTCCTATAGAAGCATTTATTTATAAACTTTTAATGTGTACTGGGCAGTACTCGCATGCTAATATTGCCTTTACTTAGATTCATGCTAATGTGTTGCTTAAATGTATCATTATATTGTCGATACATTATATTTTAGTTGCAAAGAAACTTAGTAGTCCGTCAATAGATAAGGATTGTTATCAAACTCAGCGGCCATTGCTTTACGTCAGCGCTGATTTTTTATTGACACGGATACGACTGCTTAACGATAGAAACTTAATTGAAATTCCAGGACGCTGACTATGACGTTGAATAAACCTTGGCTTGCCCAATATACCTAAGAGTGTGCCGAAAACGATCGATCCAGATAGATATGGCAGCATCGTGGAGCTGTATGAAGAGTGTTTTGATCGCTTTCGTCTGCATCCTATGAGTATCTGTATGGGCGTGACTCATACCTATGATGACATTGATAAGGCTTCTCTTGCCGTCGCCGCTTGGCTACAAGCACAAGGACTGCCTCAAGGCAGCGTGGTTGCGCTGATGATGCCAAACGTGCCGCAATACTTGCCAACCATGATTGGTATTTTGCGCGCAGGTTACGTCTGTACGCCCGTTAACCCTCTTTACACTGGCCGTGAACTGCGCCATCAGTTAAATGACTCAGATGCAAAGGTTATCTTTGTGGTGGATAATTTCGCTCAAGCGCTCGAGCAAGTGATTGATGAGACGCAAATTAAGCGTATCGTCTTATCAAAAATGGGCGATATGATGGGCCTCAAAGGTATTTTAGTAAATACCATTATCCGTCAAGTCAAACGTTTGGTGCCCAAATACAAGCTAAACGACCCTAAGCATGAAGTCACAAAGTTTCCCGATGTGCTCAAAAAAGGCAAAAACCTACCCTTCCAAAAGCCAAAAATGACTTTGGATCAAAAAGCATTTTTACAATATACCGGTGGTACGACCGGACTCTCTAAAGGTGCGATTTTATCTCAACGTAATATCGTCGCAGGAGCCATGCAATCAGAAGCATGGACGCGCCCTATCACGTCAGAGATTAATGAAGTTTATATCAATATGGTCATGGCCCTACCGCTGTATCATATTTTTGCCTTTATGCTAAGCTCACTCGGTATGCGTTCAGGCTATACCTTTATCCTGATACCCAATCCACGCGACATACCTGGATTTATCAAAACCTTATCTAAACAACCGTTCCATATTTCCCCAGCAGTTAATACTTTGTTTAAAGGCTTGCTTGATAATCCAAACTTTAAAGACCTTGATTTTAGCTCGCTACGTATCTCGCAAGCAGGCGGTATGGCAGCGACCGAACAGACGGCAGCGCGCTGGCTTGAAACCACTGGTTGCGCCATGATTGAAGGCTGGGGTATGACTGAGGGTGTGGCTGTCGGCACTGCCAACGTTGTTACCGACCGTAAGTTTAACGGCACTATTGGCGTCCCAGTCCCGAGCGTTGATGTCATCATCATAGATGAAGACGGCAAGCGCGTCGGTGTCAATGAAGCTGGTGAGATGTGTGTTAAAGGTCCTAACGTCACCTCAGGTTATCTGAATAGAGACAGTAGCGAAGACTTTACTGAAGATGGTTACTTTCGCACGGGCGATATCGTCAGTATGGATGAAAAAGGCTACTTTAGATTATTAGACCGTAAGAAAGACATGATTTTGGTCTCAGGCTTTAACGTCTTTCCTAACGAAGTAGAATCCGTGATGCTTGATTGTGAAGGCATTCTTGATTGCGCGGTGATCGGTATTCCTGATGAGCGTCAAGGAGAAGCGGTCAAAATCTACGTCATCCCTGCCGACAATAACGTGACCAAAAACTCGATTAAAGAATTTGCTCTAGACAATTTAACCGGCTATAAATGTCCGCGTTATATTGAGTTTGTTACTGAGCTACCAAAGAGTAACGTTGGTAAAGTACTGCGCCAAAAATTGCGTGAAAAACACATGTCAGATAATCCGCAAACCTTATAGTCGTTAAGACTCTCAGTAGTTAAGACTTATAAGTTTCAAAAAATAAAAGCCCACTATATACAATGTAGCGGGCTTTTTGTTGCGTTAATTTTTCTTGATTAGTTTTAAAATTAACCCCAGTTCGGGATAAGCCACATTGTAACTCATTGATACTATTTACAATGTGGCTACCTGTCCCTGCTGAGGCATGTTTTTGATGGTGGGTTTATAGGGAAACCAGCAATAAGCAATCAAACCTGACAGCAAGTTTGTGATAAACCCCGTGACACTACGATGGCGTGAGTGTTCGATTTGGCACAAGTTTTTAAGCTCTCCAAACACCGTTTCAACCAAAGAGCGATGATTGAGTAGTGCCTCATCTATAGGCTCAAGCAATTGGAGTTTCATATTACGCCGAAGTTTGGTGATCAACATGGTATCACTGTGTTTTGTGAGCCACGTGTTTAGTGTGTTACTGATGTATCCTCTATCACCAAACACCTTGCCAAACACAGACGTTGCCATATCCTTAACAGGCACTCTGTCATCGGTATTACCCGCAGTGACTTTAACAGATACAAGCTCGCCCTTATGATTGATAATGGCGTGCAGCTTAAAGCCATAGAACCAGCCCATGCTGCTTTTGCCTCGGGTTGCCATTCTTTCAAAGACTTTATGACGGTAGATACGCTTGTTAT
>NZ_LXWA01000095.1:0-6581 GCF_001652315.1 Psychrobacter sp. SHUES1
TTACAAACGCCACTCAGAGCCAACATGAAAGAGGATAGACCCAAACCTGTGGTAAGGCGGCTAATGAAAGCCCGCCGTATCGTTGAAACAGTCATTGGTCAGCTATCAGAACGATTTAACATACAAAGAGTGAGAGCAAGAGATTTATGGCATTTGTCTCATCGATTGATTCGTAAAATCCTGTCACACAATCTGTGCTTTGTACTCAACAAAAAACTTGGTAATCCGCCTCTTCAGTTTGAATTGCTTATTTCAAGTTGAGAGTGGGGTACATTATAGTAATCAACGCTTTGTCACGTTAGCGACTTTACTACCGTTTTAACCTGCCGTTTACCTATTTCATCTGCTTGATAGCAAATATGGCTTTTTTCTCACATAGCCCGTACACAGATAACATTTCGTCGTTACTTTTTATAGTGGCTAATGATTACAATGAATTCATCAAATAAGTAACAGATTATAAATAACCATATAAATTAAAAATATTAGGAGAATAACAATGAGCTTTATTTGGATGATTATCGTAGGTTTGGTCGCAGGTTTATTGGCACGCGCTATTAAACCGGGCAACGACCCGATGGGTTGGATTATGACCATCGTATTGGGTATCGTCGGTGCGATGCTTGGTGGTTTTGTCGCAGGTTTAATCGGTATCAATGCTGATGGTGGCTTTACTGGTCTTATCTTCTCAGTAATCGGTGCGATTATCTTACTATTTATCTATGAGATGATTATGAATAAACGCCGCGTATAACAAGCGCAAGCCATTACTTGTATTAAATTAGAGTATATAAAAAAGGTCTTACCCAGCGTAAGACCTTTTTTAATGACTGCATTTTCTATCTGAATTATGAGTCATAAGTTTTGCTTATGTTATTACCTAAAAAAAACAGGCTATTGATATGCATTACTTTTGCCCCCATTTATCTTATAATATCAGACCTATTTTATCTTTATCGTTGAGGTGAGCCTTATGGCGTTACTCCCTATTTTAAGCTATCCCGACCCGCGCTTACGCACGATTGCTAAGCCTGTCAAGGAAGTTACGGCTGAAATCAAAACCTTAATCGCCGATATGATTGAGACGATGTATGATGCGCAAGGTATTGGATTGGCGGCAAGCCAAGTCGACCGTCATATTCAGCTTATCGTCATGGATTTATCGGAAGACAAAGACAGCCCAAGGGTATTTATCAACCCGAAAGTCACGCCATTGGTAGAAGAAAAGCAGCCGTACGAAGAGGGCTGTTTGTCGGTGCCTGAAGTCTACGATAAGGTTGAACGTCCAACCAAAGTACGTATCGAGGCCTTGGATGAAAATGGCAATAAGATTGATGAAGAAGTCGAAGGCTTACTTGCTGTCTGTATCCAACATGAAATGGATCATTTAAATGGCGTTATCTTCGTCGATTATTTATCGCGTCTTAAACAAACGCGGGCGCGTGATAAAGTGCGTAAAGTCCTTAAAATACGCGAAAAACAGGGCGAGCAAATCGCGGATAAACAGCCACAAACCACCAACTCTTAATACATTTATATTTTAAGCCACGTTTGTTGTTCTCTCATTATCGTTAAAAATGATGGCTTTACGATGATAAGATTGGCTTTTATATTCTAACGTTTTAATTCTCTGCTATTTTTATTCTCCGACATTCACTGTCTTCATTAAGGGTTTCCCACCATGACCATGATCAAAATTGACCAATATTTTGACCCTGCCGGCTGGCAGAAATTTACCAAAGCTGCCGAAGGTCGCGAAACCCCGTTTTTGGTGGTCGACTTAAGCCGCATTAAAACAAAATATGCGGAAATGGTTGGTTTTTTTCCAAAGGCAAAAATTCATTATGCTATGAAGGCAAGCCCTGCGGTTGAAGTCATTAACTTATTGGCTGAGCTTGGGTCAAACTTTGACTGTGCGTCAATCTATGAGCTGGATCGGGTGCTTGATTGCGGCGTTGAGCCATCGCGTATCTCTTATGGCAACACCATTAAAAAAGCGCAGCATGTCAAATATGCCTTTGAAAAAGGTATTGATTTGTACGCAACCGATTCTGAAGCGGATTTAAAAAATATTGCTAAGCACGCGCCTGGTTCGAAAATATTTGTGCGTATCCTAGTCCAAGGCTCTGAAACCGCTGAATGGCCATTATCACGTAAATTCGGTTGCCATCCAAATATGGCGATTGACTTGTTGATTCAAGCGCGCGAATTGGGCTTGGTGCCGTATGGTATCTCGTTCCACGTCGGTAGCCAGCAAAAAGACGTCGCCGCTTGGGATGATGCGCTCGCCAAGGTCAAATATATGTTTGACTGGATGAAAAATGAGGAAGGCATTAAGCTACAAATGATTAATTTGGGCGGCGGCTTTCCGGCGAACTATATCAGCGAAGTCAATCCGGTCAAAGTCTATGCAGAAGAGATTACCCGTTATTTGACTGATGATTACAATGAAGATGAGATGCCAGAGATTATCCTTGAGCCTGGTCGTTCATTGGTTGGCGGCTCGGGTGTCTTGGTCAGCGATGTGGTGCTGATTTCGCGTAAATCAGATACGGATTTGACCCGCTGGGTATATACCGATGTGGGCTTATTCCAAGGCTTGATTGAGACTTTAGGCGAAGCAATCAAGTATCCCGTTTATACCCCAAAAATGGAAAACTCAACCAGCGAAGGCACGGTCGTATTGGCAGGCCCAACGTGCGACTCAACCGACATTATGTACGAGGAAGCGGGTTATCAGTTGCCAGAAGAGCTTGAGATTGGCGATAAAATCTTTTGGTTAACGACTGGTGCTTATACCAACTCGTATTCGTCGGTTGAGTTCAATGGTTTTCCGCCATTAGAGGTGGTTTATATTGATTAGTTTTTAACCAATCAATATCAATAACAAAGCGCGGTACTGTAATAAGCAGTGCCGCGCTTTGTTATCTTTGCTTCGCGACAATATTAATAATCAACTACTGTACCAATAATGAGATAGGTACGCTATTGCTGCTATTTAGCGTCCTATTACTGCCATAACCTGAGTTTTTACTTTGATTGTTTTGTGAGATTTGTCCAATATTGACCCACTGCCCGCGTGGCACGACAATGGTGCTATTCAATCTTTGCCCTTGCACGCTATTATTATAACCATAGTTATTATAAGAAGGATTAGCGCGCACGAGCTGTTCTTCTACTTGGGATAATTGTACTTCGACCTGCCCGTTTGGTAGTAGCCTTGGTGTCACCGCAATCCCTTGCGTCGTCGGCAATAATACTTGCTGCTGAATAATAATTTGCCCTGAAGAGCGATGAACATTCGAATAATTTGGATAGGCTAGATAGCTATTGGCAATATAGCTTTGGTTTAATGAGTAAAGCGTGCCGGTGCTAATGCTTGCTGCACTGCCAGACAAGGTTTGTACTTGATATAAATTATTACCATGTTGTTGGCTATTACTTTGGTTTATTACGCCAGTACCTTGAAGACCGCGATTGCTAATAATAACCCGACCTTGCTGGATATTACCTTGGGATTGGCTACTATTTCCAACACGCACAGCAACGGTCAATGCTTGCGGTTGACCGTCAATCTGATTGAGTAACTGCTGTACTTTTTGATAATTAGCAGCCGTGGTATGTAATACGAGCTTATCTTGATAAGTCGACACCGAGCCGCCGTCGCGACTGGCATTTAACTGCTGACGCACCGCTGGTAATAAGCGCTCGCCACCATAGGTATGAATGACATAGGTTTGATAAGCGGCCGCTTGTACGACTATTGGCAATACCGTCAAGCCTAACGTAAATGCTATCGGATGCGTATAACTTGTGGTTTTGGTAGCTTTTATCATAGCCAACGTACGGCCAAAACTTGTTATTAGATGTTCGCTAAACTTATTCATGTCTGACTCCTAGCAGTCATTCTGCTTTATCAATAAGTAACCGCTACCAAACCATCAATGAGAAACCTAATTCTTTAGGTTTAGTCATTTAAGCCTAAAACATCCTGCATGTTATATTGTCCAACTTCTTGCTTAATCACCCAAGTAGCCGCACGTACTGCACCAGCGGCAAAGGTCATGCGCGCTCGGGCACGATGGGTAATTTCAACCACTTCACCGTCAGCGATAAACATCACGGTATGATCACCGATGATTTCACCGCCGCGTATCGCATGAATACCAATACTGCCAGCTTCGCGCTCGCCTGTTTGCCCTTCGCGGCCATAAATGGCGACGTCTTTTAGGTTCTGTCCGCGCGCTTCTGCAACCGCCTCTGCCATCATATAAGCCGTGCCCGATGGGGCGTCGATTTTGTGTTTATGATGGGCTTCGATAACTTCTACATCGGCATCATTGCCAAAGGCTTTTGCGGCCATAGCGAGCAGCTTTAACGACAAATTAACGCCCGTTGAATAATTACCCGCATAGACGATAGCGATTTGCTTACTGGCTTCTTTTAATACTTGCTCTTGTTGCTCATTAAAACCTGTGGTGCCAATCACCATCGCAACTTTGTTCGCAGCGCAGATTTGCATATTTTGCTCGGTCGCATCCGGCAAACTAAAATCAATCAGCACATCAATGTCATTAATAACGGCTTTTAAATCATCGACAATTTGTACATTTAGACGACCGATAGCAGCAACTTCGCCAGCATCGGCGCCGACAAGGCTTGAGCCTTGACGTTCAATCGCGGCATTTAGCGTGGTTTGTGGGTTGTCCTGTACGGCTTCAATTAACATACGTCCCATACGTCCGCCAGCACCGATGACACCAACGTTAATAGTTTGCTCTTCTGTTTGTTGACTCATATCTTGTCCTAAATGTTTTATTTTCGATAGATTGGTTATTAAATTTATGAGGATAAGTTTAGCAAATATAATGGTTAAATAGTTTTTTATAGCATCACCAAAAAGGCCTATCGTTTCACGTGAAACAATAGGCCTTAAAATGACTTAAACAGTAGGGCTTAGCTATCAATCAAATAATTCGCCAATCTTTTTAAAGAAAGACTTTTTATGGGGAGACTGCTGATGCTTGCTGTCACCATCAAGCGTATCTTGGAATTGACGTAACAAGTCTTTTTGCTCGCGCGTTAGATTTACTGGCGTCTCGATGACCACACGACAAATCAAATCGCCTTTCATCGTCGTACGTACTGGCGTCACACCTTTACCGCGCACACGCAGCAATTTGCCACTTTGCGTCCCTTCGGCGACCTTGATTTTGACTTTGCCATCTAGGGTTGGGATTTCCACTTCTTTACCGAGTGCCGCATCAGTAATGCTCACTGGCACGTCCATATAGAGGTCAGCGCCTTGACGGTTAAAGACGTCGTGCGGTTTCACACGTACTTCAACGTATAAGTCACCGTTTTGTACGCCAGCGCCGCCCGCTTCGCCTTCACCTGCTAGGCGGACACGGTCACCATCGTCAACGCCCGCTGGGATAGACACTTCAAGCGTGCGCGATTTATCTTTTACGCCGCTGCCATGACAGTCAGAGCAAGGGTTTTTAATCTGTTTACCAGAGCCGCCACACTGCGGACACGTCTGCTGCACGGCAAAAAAGCCTTGCTGCATACGCACTTGGCCTTGACCATGACACATCTGACAAGTGACCACGTCAGAAGCGTCTTTTGCGCCTTTACCATCGCAAGTATCGCACGGCGCAGGCGCGGTAAAGCTGATTTCTTTTTTACAGCCGCGCACCGCTTCTTCTAAGGTTAGCTCAATGACATAACGTAAGTCTGAACCGCGGCGCGAACGGCCACCGCCGCCGCGTGATTGACCAAAAATGTCACCAAAGTTGCCAAAAATATCGCCAAAAATATCTTGGAAATTGCCACCGCCGCCAAAACCGCCACCGCCCATGCCGTTTTCAAACGCCGCGTGCCCCATGCGATCATAAGCTGAGCGCTTTTCTTCATCGCTCAATACTTCATAAGCCATCGACGCTTCTTTAAATTTGTCTTCAGCATCAGGGTCTTCAGAATTACGGTCTGGATGGTATTTCATGGCCAGCTTGCGGTAGGCTCGCTTAATTTCCTTGCTGTCAGCGGTCTTACTGACACCTAATACTTCATAAAAATCGCGCTTACTCATGGGCTCTCCTATCGTCTTTACAGTCCACCGATCGGCCGATTCATCAACCCGAATCAATCTTCTCCTTTGCACTGCACGCGCCTACTTACAGGTTTCACATGAAACGTGGGGAATAGGTAACAAAAAGAGGATAACTTATGAATCTTACGAGCGAATACGGCGGGATGCTGCTTAGCCAAATCAATTATTAAAAGTTTGCGCTATTTATGGAGATGATGGCAGGATTTATCAAGCACTGAGGCGTCTAAATTATAAATTATGAGGCTGTAGATGCCCTAAAAAAGGATTTATTAAGAATTGCACAAAGGTTTCCATACCTTTATAAGGTGTAGGCGTGCTAATATTTAGCGCGATATTGATATATATATAAACTTGGATTCAACATCGAAGTGCAACGCACCCGAAGCTAGATTTTACCTCAAGCGGTGTTCTAAACCCTAGCACCTTTCTTGGTCGATTATTTAAACTGTCTTCAATCGACTGAACTAAG
>NZ_LXWA01000096.1:0-6534 GCF_001652315.1 Psychrobacter sp. SHUES1
ATCCTTTTATGCGTCTCATTAATAGCGTCTTGTAGTCTCATAGTAAAATAGCCCATCTACTTATTAGATGGGCTATTTTATTACTTTTATTGAGTTTTTGCCTTAACTGACTGGCATTACTGCCATTGCAGAGCTTTTTGCGCTTTTACTTTTTTACGGTTGTTAGATTTTAACGTACGGTGTTGGTTGGTAAGTTATCCGCATTGACAGGGCTATCAGGTTGATAGTTTGCATGTGAGGGTTTGGCAAAAGCAAACTTGACGACCTGCAGTGCCACACAAACTGCACCAGTAATAAAGATCACGTCAGCAAAGGTACGAATCCAGCGCAGTGTGACTAAGAAATCTTGTTGTAAGAAGCCTTCACTACGTGCGTACCATAGACCTTCGGTCATTGACGCGTGCGCTTGGAAAATACCAATCGGTAATAAGCTAGTGACAATCATCAATACCAAGCCTGCATTTAGCGCCCAAAAACCAGTTTTGATAAGATTTTCACTAAACACATAATCAGGACGGATATAGCGCATGACCAGTAATACAAAGCCGATTGCTAAAAAGCCATAGACCCCAAACAGTGCAGCATGTGAGTGAGTGGCGGTAGTATTTAACCCTTGTAAATAGAACAATGAGACTGGTGGGTTAATCATAAAGCCGAACACCCCTGCACCTAACATATTCCAGAACGCGACCGCAACGAAACACATGATAGGCCATTTGAGTTTATTCATCCATGGCGCTTGACGCTGCATAGACCAATGCTCATAACCTTCGTAGCCTAATACCACCAAAGGTACCACTTCTAAAGCACTAAATGACGCGCCGATTGCCATGACTGGCGTGGTTGTACCTGAGAAATATAAATGGTGGAACGTACCTGGCACACCGCCAAGCATAAATAGGGCTGCTGAAGCGATGGCAGAACCGGTGGCGATTTTTTTGTTGACCAAGCCTAAGTTGTAGAAAATGAATGCGAGTGAGACGGTGGCGAATACTTCAAAGAAGCCTTCTACCCATAAATGTACCACCCACCAGCGCCAGTATTCCATGATGGTTAAGTGGGTACGCTCGCCGTAGAACAAGCCTGCACCGTAGAATAAACCGACGCAAACGACTGATGCAAAGAAGATGGCCAACAAGTTTTTATCACCGCCCTCTTTCCTTCTAAGCGCCGGTAAACAGCCACGGGTCATCAATACTAACCAGAATAAGATACCAACCCATTTTAAAATCTGCCAGAAGCGACCAAGGTCAATGAATTCATAGCCTTGATGACCAAACCAGAAGTTGTATTTTGCAGGCATAATACCGGCAATCGCAAAGTACTGACTAACAAATGAGCCCACAACCACGAGTATTAATGCCACCCAAAGGATGTCTACGCCCAATTTTTGGTATTTAGGATCTTTACCGCCATTGATAAGTGGCGTTAAGTACAAGCCTGCCATCAAGAAAGCAGTAGCAATCCAAAATAGTGCTGCCTGAATATGCCACGTACGTACCAAGGAGTACGGGAAGTAATCGGCGACGGCGATACCATAAAACTCTTGCCCTTCAACGGTATAGTGCGCGACGAAACCGCCGATAAATACTTGGAATACCAATAGAGCAACGACTAGTACACCGTATTTTGCCAAGGCTTTTTGTGACGGTGTTAACGCCACTTTAGTTAATGGGTCAGCACTTGCCGTTGCTTCTTTGACGTCTTCTTCTTTACGTAAGAACGACCAGCCCCAGATAAGGAAGCCAACCCCAGCGATTAAGAACACCACACTGGCGATAGACCACATGATATTTTCAGAGGTTGGGACGTTATCAATTAAAGGCTCATGCGGCCAGTTATTGGTATATGTTGCATCAGTACCTGGACGGTTGGTAGACGCAACCCAAGTGGTCCAAAAGAAAAAGTTGGTGAGTTTTTGTCTGTCTTCAATATCTGCCAAAGTATTGTTTTTCATGGCAAAATTTTCACGCGACTTTTGCAATGAAGGCTCATTACCGTAGAGACCGATATAGTAAGGCGCGACTTCATTAATAGCGGCGATACGCGTATCTGACAATACCACTTGATTGTTAGAATTGGTATTGCTGCCACGATATTCTTTTTTCAATTGCGCGCTAAGTACCGCTTTTTGATCATCCGTTGCCGCGGCAAAATCATGCCCATATAACTCTTGCGCCCGGATATCTAACCACGCCACAAGCTCTCTGTGTAACCAATCTGCGGTCCAGTCAGGCGCTTGATAGGCACCATGTCCAAGTATCGAGCCAAGCTGCTGTCCTCCCGTGCGCTGCCAAGCAGATTGACCATCTAAAATATCTTCTTCTGTGATTAATGCCTTTCCGCTGCTATCAATATACTGATCAGGGATAGGAGGTGCGGTACGATAGACTTCCACGCCGCCCCAACCTAAAAAGGTAAAGGTAATGACGAGGACGGCGATTAAGCCCCACCAATACTTTTTATATTCGCCCATATCTTGCTCCTACTGGCTAGATAGATAAACTGAACGCTTAACATTCATTTTAAATGAATTTTTATAAGCGCAATTATAATTCCATAAATGATTAATACCGCTGCCTGTTACGATAAATCTATCAATCATCTTATAACCGTTAAGCCTGCTACCTGAGTTGCGCTTTAGTCTTGGGATTAAGAATAAAGCACAATCAAAGCTGGGATTGAAGGCTTAAATCTTTGATGATATGACGGTTAATGGATAGATTTTATCGCTTCATGCGCTAGACCTATTTGATGTATATTTACATCTAGCATCAAATTGGAAACATTTTAACATTCATTTCATATGAATGTTAAGAGTTATTTTCGCTTATTCTTATGTTTCTTATAAACTGCGCGGTTCACTTTTATCAAATCACGAGTGAAGTCCTTCATTTATAACCAAATTTAGAGATAGAAACTCGAGTAGCAAATAACTTATACCTAATGCAAAAACATAAAAAAACCAGATAAATAAAGTTATCTGGACTTTTATTAGAAACATTTATTAATTACTCAGACGATTTAATAGTAGCTGATGACTGCGCTCAATCACCGGCGCATCGACCATATTACCGTCTATCTTAAAGACGGCTTGCCCACTGCGTTCGTATTCTGCGACTACTCGCTGCGCAAATTCAATCTCGCTCTCAGTTGGTTGCAGTGCCTTTTTAACGACATTAACTTGCTTAGGATGGATACAAAGCATGCCCGACATACCCATCTGTGACCATAGTTGCACACGCTTATGTAGCCCCGCGCTGTTATTAAAGTCCGCATACACGCTATCAATCGGTGCGAGCAATTGATGGACTTTTGAGGTTAAGATAAGCTGGTAACGAATTTGATTGGCGATGATATCGGCTGATGCTGTGCCCACCTGTACCTGTAAATCATTGCATAAGTCTAAAAAACCGTAGCTAAATGCCACCATTCCGCGCGCTTTTGCTATCTCATCGGCACGATATAAACCAATAGCATTTTCTATCACCGCAATCACCGGCAGACCCGTTTCTTGGTTAACTTTCTCTATATCTGCTGCCTGCTCAGCTTTTGCTAATAGGACGCCTGCCAGCTTTGGCAACTGCTGACATAGCGCCAAATCTTTGGCAAATTCAGCACTACTTGCTTGATTGATACGTAGCCAAATCGGGCGATAGCTTTTTGCCTCATGCTGAGCAATATAGTAGTCTTTCAACGCCGCACGAGCTTGGGCTTTGTCTGCTTGTGCAACCGCATCCTCTAAATCAACAATCACTGCATCTGCCCCGCTAGCAAAGGCTTTTTCTACCCGATCTATGCGCGTTGCTGGCACAAACAACCACGTCTTGGTATGAGACATTGATTTGATAACAGCTCGGCAATCTTTTGGCCCAGTACAGATATAGCTGCTCGTATTTTTATGGGTAGACGGATTACTAAAAGGTGACATACTCGATTCCTAGAGGTAGATATTCATCATATAAACACTTAACGTTATTGTGCCACGACAAAAGCGCTTGTAATAGCCCAATAACGCTAGTTGGTTATAACGCTGGATATTAAGATTCCTCTGGTTTATCAAATAACTTTTCGATAGGTTTACTATGGATTTTCGAGCTGTTAAACATCGATTTATTGCCAGTGTCGCCTTCTGTCCAAAAGTTGATATTAAACTGAGCATCATCGCTTAACTCTACGCGGTGCCAATATTGCGGTGGACTGACTGCAAACTGTCCGGCTTTGATAACGACTGTTTTTTCTGGTTCAGTGGCCGCTTCGTCAGCGAAACCATAAAAAGTCACCGTACCTTGCATGACGCAGATTTGGCCATAAACGCCCTCAGCCGTATTGTGATGGGTCAATAACGCATTGGGTACTTTATCTTTGGTGAAGAAGTGTGTCGAACGTTTGATTTTCCAATGGCTTGGAATGACGGGATTAGGATTGGTTTGGGTATCAAAACTCATGATAACTCCTTAGCTGGTTTGCTGAGTATAGATTTTTATCTCAATCTGCCTTAAAACCAATATGCAGTTAAGTCTGCAATTGAGAATAATTATCATTAATATAAAATAGTACCTTTTAAAAGCTTTTACTAGCTTTGTATGTTTTGACTATCTATAAAAATGTAACACCTTAAATGCCATCGCCGCCTCATTAACGGTCGTCCTGTCCATAAGTAGTATACAAACTACGCCCTATACTGCTTTCGCTCAATGGTGATGCTGCCCCATTATTGCTATTTTGTATCCATTATCAGCATCAGAATTTATAATGGGGACATTATTATGCATGCCAAAGAATTACTTGAGCTTGAGCGCCGTGACATCAGGGCGCTGCACTATACGTGGATTGCTTTTTTCCTCACCTTTTATGTCTGGTTTAATATGGCACCGCTGGCAACGTCGATGCTACAGACAGAAAGCTATCTGACCCCTGACCATATCAAATTATTTTTAATCGCCAACGTCGCGCTAACGATTCCTGGGCGGGTTATCGTTGGCATGGCATTGGACCGTTTTGGTCCGCGGCGCGTGTTTTCTATCCTGATGGTCGTAATGGCGATACCGACGTGGTTTTTTGCGTTTGGCAACTCGGCAACCCAGCTATTCGTTTCGCGCTTATTTATGTCGATCGTCGGTGCCGGTTTCGTCGTCGGTATTCATATGACCACCTTATGGTTTAAGCCAAAAGACATCGGTTTTGCCGAAGGTTTTTATGCCGGTTGGGGCAATTTTGGTTCAGCGGCGGCGGCGATTACCATTCCAACCGTTGCTTTGCAGTTCTTTGGCGGTGACGATGGCTGGCGCTGGGCAATTGCGCTATCAGGCTTATTGATGGCCTTATACGGCGTGGCCTATTGGTTTTTAATCACCGACGGGCCAGAAGTTGGTACCCATAAAAAATCTCGTAAAGCGGGCGCGTTAGAAGTATCAACGTGGAAGGATTTATGGTTATATTGCTTATTTATCATTCCTTTATATGGCGTCTTATCGCTGCTGGTGTATCGTACGCAAGCGATGGGCTTTTTAAGTGCTACTGGCGGGATTATTTGTTACAGCGTCATTATAGTGATGGTCATTTACCAAATTTATAAAGCCATTAGCGTCAATGTACCTGTGATTAAAGCCGGTATTCCAGAAGATGATAAATATCCCTTTAAATCAGTGGCGGCGCTAAACGTCAGCTATTTTGCTAATTTTGGCGCAGAACTGGCGGTGGTTTCTATGCTGCCGATGTTCTTTGCCGCGACTTGGAAACTTGATCCAACGGCTGCTGGTTTGATTGCCTCTACCTTTGCCTTTGTTAACTTATGGGCGCGGCCACTTGGCGGCTATATCTCCGACAAAATCGGTAATCGCCGTTTGGTGATGTTGGTTTATATGTTTGGTATCGGTATTGGTTTTGTGCTGATGGGCGTGCTTAATGCCAAGTGGCCGCTATTTATCGCCGTGGTGTTTACCATTTTGTGCTCGGTATTTGTACAAGGAGCCGAAGGCGCGACCTTTGGTATCATTCCCTCGATTAAACGTCGTCTGACCGGTCAGATATCAGGTATGGCAGGCGCTTATGGGAACGTGGGCGCGGTATTCTACTTATTCATTTATACCTTTGTAGAGCCCAATCAGTTCTTTTATATCATCGCAGTTGGCGCGTTTGTCGCCTGGATTGTGTGTTATTTTTGGTTAGCAGAACCGGAAGATGCCTTTGGTGATGAATATAAAATGTCCTCTGTCGATCGTCAGATTGCTGCAGAACAAGGTTATACCAAACCCAAGATATATAGTATAATCCACTTATGACTATACCAATACATAACCTAGAAGACCATGACTTTGGCAAACACTCAAAGACTGAGCGCAATCCCAGAGCCCGACTACGCCTGCTCATCTTATACCAATATAGTATAGGCAAAGCCACTAATGATATTGCCAAAGACCTCTGCATACATCCTGAAACTGCCAGACGGACATTGAAGCGATATTATGAACGAGGACTTGAAAGTCTCTACGATCGTCATCGTCGAGGTCGTCACAGCAAATTGGCAGAAAA